>JANLRK010000142.1:0-4688 GCA_031361585.1 Pirellula sp.
CTCCCTTAAAGAGTGAACTCAAGTCCAGAGAGGTTGGTTTGCGGAAAATCCTCGACGCAACGCCGGCAGTGCGAGCACTCCTTATCGTTGGTCCGTTTGCAGGCGCAACCGTGCCCTGGGTGATCTCGCCAGATGCTAAGACCTTGGCCACACCCGAACAAAACACGATCAAGCTTTGGGACCTTAGCACCGGGCGGGACCGAAAGAGCCTCGGTTTCGCACTCTATCCCGCGTCTTGGACGAATGGCAAAATGGCGTTTGGGCCGACTGGCAAAATTCTAGCTGGAGGTCCTAAAGCCGGCGAGATGACGGTTTGGGACATTGCATCCGACGACCAGCAAACCATTCTCACTGGCCCTTCCTCTTGGGGTGGAACCGACTTTCAGGCGATTGCGATCTCTGCCGATGGCAACACGATTGCTTCGGTGGGTTGGGCATACGAGAAATTGCCGCCGATGCGATCAGTGAAGCTCTGGAGTATTGCAGATGGCAGGGAACTGTTTACCCTCCGCGGACAAAGTGAACTTCAGTGTGTTGCCTTCTCCCCGGATGGGAAGCTCGTGGCAGGGGGCGGTGGTGGTCCTTATCCCCATCCTCATGGAGAAATCCACGTGTGGGATGTTGCGAGCGGTCAACCCTCGGTCTCTCTAGAAGATGCCGGCGACACAATCACATCCTTAGCCTTTAGCCCAGACGGATCCACGCTCGCTTCCGCGGGTTGGAATCACGAGCCCGTGCGGATATGGGACCTGGCCACGGGCAAGCAGCGCGCCAGCACGCCCAAACTCCAAGGGAACCCATACGCACCGGCCGTCTGTGCGTTCTCGCACGACGGTAAGACGTTGGCGGTGGCCCGCAAACATGAAGTGCTGTTTTGGAAAGTGGACGGCAGCCAGGAGCCGGTTGTCCTTCGTGTGGGTGCTGATGGATTGGGTGTTGAGAAATATATTATGGGTGTAGAGGGATATATTTCGTCGTTGGCCTTCTCGACCGACGGCAAGACGCTGGCCACGGCGTCTCCCATTGGCGTGATCTTGTGGGACGTAGCCACGGCCCTGAAACCCGGCGAAAATGTTGACAAGGAGAAAAGTCCTGCAGTGGGTCAAGCAAACTAACAGCAGGGCTTGGTGGGTCATCGCTTGCGGCGCACTTGTCCCCCTATACATCACTTTCAATTGAGAACACCTTGTCAACTGCCGATCAACATCAGAAGGGAGACTTTTGAATCATGAATTACAAAATAACCGCGCCAAAACCTGACCCCGACTGGAGCAGGATCTTTCCTCGCGGCGATCATCGTTGGAATATGGGTTTGCGTCGGGGCAACGCGGCAAACTTTTTTAACAACCGCGATGTCGCCGATTCCGTGCGTGCAGAACGCGCCCGGTGGTTGTCAGATGATCCAGAAAAATACGCCGCGTTGCTGCCCGAAGCTGAGCCCGCATTGCACGAGACTGTGCAGTTAGCCCGAACGCTCGGCGCGGTCATAGACCATGATGCGTCGCCGCACGAGCAATTGCTCTCGCTCGGCCGCGCTTGGGAGCCTGATTTCGCATGGATGCACCCAGACGATCACGGCACGCACCGTTTGATCGGGGGAGTTGTTTGTTTTCCGAGCTCTTGGGCCTTGCGAGAAAAACTTGGTAAACCCATGCTTGAAATTCACATGCCGGTTCCGGGGCTAAACGAGATGCTGGCGAGGAAAATTGAGTCGTTTTTTGCCAAGCAAATTCCCGGAGAAGTCTGGGTACGCGAAAATACAAACTATAGTCGTGATTCACATCTAAATCACCACCCATCTCAGGCCATTCGCAAACTGGACGCGACCATCACTCCCACTGATTTTTGGATTCGACTGGAACACCAATTGCTTCTAAAGCTCCCCAATTGTGGCAGCATTCTATTCGGGATTCGGGTCGATCCTTATCCACTGGCCCGACTGTTGGAGAATTCCCAAGCGGCCGCCCGACTAGAGGAGGTGTTATCCACTATGTCGCCTGCAGCTGCTGAGTACAAGAACCTCACCGAAGCGCGCCCAAAGGTCATCGACTGGCTGCAGCAGGCGGCGAGAAATCAAACAAGAACTTTATAACAGGCGGCAAGCAAACGGGCCAAAGGAGGAAACAATGAAACCGAGAGAAATAGACGCAACTGGCAAAATGCGATGGGACGTTTACGCCCAACTGAATTGGATGCTACCAGTTTACCGCTAGATTAAGGCAAGCCAGAAAGAAGCACGCGACTTTCACAGGATGGTCATCCGTCTCCATTCTGCCAACATCTGCAAATGCGGTAATCGCCAAGTCGTGTACGTGATACCGTGTGCCATCCCAACAATCCGCCTTCTTGTGACGAAGATAATTTTTTAGCGTTGAATCAGCTTGGGTGGGTCAGTAGCATAAATTTGCACGTAGATTTTACCATCGCGGGTAACCCAGCCTCGGTACATGTGGCTGTTTTTGGATAGTCCAAACGCATGATTGCCCTTGGCATCAAGAGCTATCAGTCCACCGACACCCTCTGGCTCGTCTGGTAATTGTTTGATGGCGTCCCGTGCCGCAGTGGCAACGTTCGTATTGGGAATGTAGAGCATACGAGAAACCACATCGTGGGCTACGGCATTTCGGATGAACGCTTCACCCGTTCCAGTACAAGACACGCCGTAAGCTCGATCGTCGGCGTAGGTTCCTGCGCCGATAAGTGGCGTATCACCAACACGGCCAGTCATTTTTCCAGCCATTCCTCCCGTCGAAGTGCCCGCTGCGATGTGTCCTTCGTCGGAAACTGCTACTGCACCTACAGTGCCCTTGTTCGACTTCGGTTTGATCTTTGACTGGATTTGCTTGAGTCGCCGTCTGTCCAAAAGTAGGCATTGCTAACGCGTTCCAGTGCGTAGCGATGCTGATTGGCTGCGCTGAGAGAAAACAATTCTGCGCCCTCTCCCACCAACAGCACGTGGCGGCTACCTTCCATTTCCATGACTGCCCGAGCAGCAGAGATCGGGTTCTTAATATGCGTGACAGCGGCAACAGCACCTGCCCGCCTGCGAGGATCCGCAAGTCCAAGATTATCACCACCACTCTTCATGTTTCCGTCCATGATTGCTGCATCGAGTTCCGCACGTCCATCGATAGTGAGTGCTGCGCTGTGACCCGCGTTGAACAAAGGCGAATCTTCCATTACCCGAATAGCCGCCTCGATAACATCGACGCTACTCTTGCCCGCTCGAATTCGCATGGCATATCCCGCAGTCAAAGCGTCCGCCAAAGCCTGTTCAAATTGAACTCGGTTAAGCGACTCTGCCGACAATTCTTCGTTTGTCAAAACACCAGCGCCGCATGAATGACTAGCACTGTTTGAGCGGCCATGGCGGATGACAATGCAATGAAAACATGAATTGAAAGCAGGAGTAGCAAGAGAGTGAAGCAACGCATAAGAGCTCCGGAAATTGAATTGCTTTGGTGAATCGTACTAGTCGGCATTTAACACTGGACGGAATCCAAGATTAGGATAACGCGATTGGTACGTATTGTAATTGCGAAAACTCAATCGCGCCCAAATAGCCACCGTGTGCCATGCACCGCCGCGACGAACCTTTACCTGTCCACTGATCGGCCCCGGTGGATCGTTGGCAGGAGTTTTAGTGTAATAGTCTTCGGCGTACCAATCGGACGTCCATTCCCATACGTTTCCATGCACTTCATGCAGGCCAAATTTGTTGGGTGGAAAGTTACCAACTCGAGACGGAAAGATTTGTCCGTCGTGGCTCGACAAACTTCGGTCTGTAGACGCTAAGGAATATTTAGGAAACCTTGTAGAAAAATCGGCATCCGCCGTATTGGCGATCTTGGCCAACGACTCGGGATCGTCCCCGGAAACATACCGCGTAGTAGCTCCAGCCCGAGCGGCGAATTCCCACTCGGCCTCCGTTGGTAAGCGATAGGTTTTGCCTTCTTTCGTACTAAGCCATTGGCAGAACTCGACAACGTCGTTCCAAGTGACATTTACCACCGGCATTTCGTCGGTTATCGGAAACCCCGGTTTTTGCCAGTTGTACTGAGTACTGCGACCTTCAATTCTTTGGGCCGTTTGATTGAATCCCCATCCACCCAATCCTCTCGGATCGTCATCTTCCTTACGTTCGGCCTGGGTTTTGTAACCGGTGGCCTCAACGAATTTGCGAAATTGACCATTAGTAACTTCGCAGGTTCCAAAATAAAACGGTTTGGTAATGCGTACCCGATGCGGTGGGTATTCATCCTGAATGTCGATACCGTTGCTGGAGTATTGCGGAAAAGCTTTTAGCAAGTCCTCCACGGCTTCCCCATTTCCCATCATGAATTCACCTGCTGGAATCAGCACCAACTTAATCCCGATGGAGTTGGTGATTTCCTGGGCTCGATCCTTACTAACGATTACTGGAGAGGACGAATTCAATTGTTGTGAGAAACAGTCGCTGCGCATCCATGCGATCATCATTAGCCCAAAAACGAAATTTATAAGTATCGATCTCATATGAATCCTCACAAGATAATAGTTGGATTTTGAAAGTTGGATTTAGAATGGGCTCTTAGTTCTTCAAGATTCGAAAAATGTTACTGAAGTGGTCGGTCCATAAGACAATCGGTCCTGGACCGTGGACTCCGGCTCGTAATTGATCGGCGTGCGTTTCTAGAAAAGACTGGTTA
>JANLRK010000205.1:0-17577 GCA_031361585.1 Pirellula sp.
ATTGCAAAAAACGAAAATATATTCACACCGCACGTGACAAACAGCAAATTCTGACCGGCTTTTAAACTAGGGGAAGAAAGCGGGAATTCCTAGCTGCTCCTGTAAACGGCCTCCCGGCAGCCTTCATCGGTTTTCGTGGGCTGGCGACGATCACCTCGAAGAATCTATTGAACACGGGAGAAAAACGATGAGTCGACTTAGAAGATTAGATTCAAACAAACGCGGCACGAACTCAGTCGGCAGCCAATACACCTGCCGGCGATCACGCGGTCTGAGACAAGGGTTAGAACGCTTGGAGGAACGCCGGGTTTTGGCTGGGTTTGTCGAGTCGTTTGGCGGCGCTGGAGATGAACATCAATATGAAACGCAAGCGATGGATCCTGCAGGAAACTTTTATCAGAGCGGCGGTTTCGTTCAGACGTCTTACTCTGGCCCTAATTCCGCTACGTCTCTCATAAGTAACGGAGGGAGTGACGCGTTCGTAGTCAAGTGCAGTGCCGATGGGTCGCTCGCCCCCGGGTTTGTGCCCCGTAGCTTCGGTAGTTCGGGAACTGAAGAAATATTCGCGTCCGCATATGCGTCAGAGGCAGGTGCTGGCTATCTCTACGTCGCTGGCCGATTCGAAGGCAGCGTCGATTTTGGCAACGGAGTGACGCTCACAAGCGTCGGCGGCGCTGACGTGTTCATCGCCAAGCTCGATGCAGTCACGGGCGCGACTGCTTTTGTCAAAAGCATTGGCACCACGACTGGGAACGAGTGGGTTTATAATTTAGCGGTTGCTAACAACCAAGTTTCTGTTAGCGGAGCTTTCGACAATACGCTCGATTTCGACCCGGGTACGGGTACCGAGTTTCGTACTCCCGTTAATCTTTCCTACGATGGTTACTTATTACAGCTCACTTCCGCCGGCGCCTTTGTCTCTGTTTATCAATTTGGAGGGAGTGACAGCGACTCGGTTACGAGCATAGTCGCGGAGGCAACTTCCGCCAGCTTAACATCTATCTATATTCATGGGAGGCTCGGCGTAATAAGCGGTATCGTTGATATCGACCCCAGCTCAGGAATCAAGAATGCAAAGACCACGTTTATTGCTAAATACTCCCTGTCCACCACCGCTCCAACCTGGTCGCCAGACTGGGTCGATTCTCTTGGCGATCTTGGCTCAACCACACGTTCAACGACCACCGATGCAAATTCGCTATGTTTTCTCGGAGCTGTAAACGGAACGAATGATTTTGATCCTGGCCCTGGAACTGTGAGCTTGACAACGGGGAGTGCCTTCATTGCGAAGTACAACAAGAGCGATGGGGCGCTCGCCTGGGCAAAGGGATACGGCGGAGATATTTCTGAATCGGCAATCGTTGTTCCAACATCCAATCCACTGATTAACACTCTTTACGTCAATGTACGAACCTCTGCCGATTTTTTTGATTACAACCCGGGCCTACCAGGTGGAGAGGTGACGAGCACTGCGGCCCAGTATTCTGTTCTGCTCAAACTCGATGCCAACACGGGCGCTTACCAGGATGTATGGAAAATGGCCGGCACGACCAGCGCGGACCTTCTTCACGGTCACGTCGTCGGCTCAGTCGGGACTTCGGTTTATGTTGCAGGTTTTTTCCGGGGTACGGCGAATTTCCCCACTGGCGTGTCAAAGACCAGTGCCGGCGGCCTTGACATCTATCTCATTGCGCTGGACACCGCACTGCCACCGGTAAGCAATGCTCCTTACTACAAGGGCTCGATTTACACAGCGGGCGGCACCAACATAGAAGGAGGGTTTGATCCATCGAAACGTGTGGCCAAAGCTGGTACTGTAGCCCAGACGCTGAGCCACCGTTGGGTTGAGTTCAGTCGCTTTTTCCGCCACCCCAATTGCTCATGCAGGATTTCGAAATTGCAAATCACTGCACGTCGCCAGCAACCAAGCTAGGTCGTTGCGAAATTTGGCACGAGCTGGATTGAGTTCGTTCGCTTTGCTTAGCGCGACGATGCATTTTACCTCGTTATCCGCAATTCCGGCTTCCAATACAACTTCGTCCGTGGATGTTGCGTTGCGAATGCATATCTTGCGATTTGCTGAGCTTCGGTCCAAGTTGATCCTGTATTTTTTATCTGGACTATCAATTCAACACTGTCTGTAAGACCTCGCTCGCGATCCTGGGTCAACAATGACTATTGAGAATCTTGCGGATATGGACCTTCAATGCGAATGCATAACTTCTCAGCAAGCAGTGCCTGCCACTCGGCGTAGGGCATGCCTTTGCGATTGGCATATGTCAAATCAGCGATTTCGCAATGGCCAGGATCATTCTCGAGCGGCCGTGGTACGACGTCCATTCCCAATTGGCGTAGGTCTCCAGCGTTCAAGACCGCTACGAAATACTTCTTGCCGGCCCGCCCGCAACCAACTTGCTCAATGCTCTTGTACTTTTCTCTGTATATGGAAAGTCCGGTTCTGTCTTGCTGAGTCGGACGAAAAGCTATGGGAGACGGCTTCGCATCGAGCAACGGATCGTAGAAGCCGCAGGCAACGGGTATGCGACGGAACAGAGTTTCATGATCTTCGACCGCTTCTGAGCCTTGATCCATGCTTTCGCCTCGTCAATGGTATGGCTCACGCGATCCGGTGTCGGGACACCAATCGACCTTCTCGGAATACGGACGACTCGAGCGCTCCGTCTCGTTCCACTTCGACGGACCAAAGATATGGACTAGCTCTCCATTCAAAGGCTGCGCCGCCGTCCAAGTTTGGAACGAGCCTCAGGGGAGGATCAACTGCGTGTTGGCTCAAGGCAAGACAAACGTCACGAATCAACTGAATCGTCGCTTGGCTCGGAAGATCGAGATCGTCATCATCTAGTGTTTTTCGATGCTGCTCCCACTCCTGAAGCTGCACTTCGATGCGGCCCCAATCCGTTGAAAAATGGCCAGTCTCATGCTGTCCGCCCGTCTTCAAAATAGGCCGAAGCAAATGGGAAACTCTTTCTTGAATGGCAATAGGCAAATCAATTATTTGCATGAAGTGACTCCTTCAGTTGCTAAGCTCGTTGCTCTAGTTTATCCGTGAATTGCTCAAATGAAACTGCTCGTAAACCAAAGTCCTAGAATTTAACAGGCGGATCGCTCCCGTTTGGCGACATGGTTCTGGCAGCGGATCGTCTCCGCCGGGATCACCATCTTCGGAGCAGATGCGGACGATTTGCTTGGAAATACGACGATTGGCAGCATAGGTGACGTGAACGAGGACGGCTTCTCTTAGTTGATGATCGTTGCGAGCGATGGGTCTAGTTCCCGCAAAGCCAAGCTGCCAGTCGCTGTTTGTCATGCAAACTTGTCACAAAACGATTCGCTGCAAATTTTCCTCAATTGCAGAAGTTGCTTTTGCGTTCAGCTGATAGACCATCGGTACGCACAAAGCGTGCGACATGCCAATCGGTTGAGTACCACGGGTTGGCTCTGGAATTCTGCTCGGCGGCATCTTTCGCGAATGCGTCCCGGGGCCAACCGTTGGCATTTGGCCTTCTGCTGGTCGCTTGAGCCCAAGCTCGTCGCAAAGCACCGCGTAGAGGTCACCCAACTGCTGCCACGCGGCTTCCGATTCCGCAATTTGCGGCATCGAATCTGCGCTCGCCATTACCAAGCCAACGCCAGCCGCGCCAGCTAGTAACAACTCTTTCATCGATGCAAAGATCAACACAGCCGAACCGCCAAAGTCCATAGGAACCATGACAACAGCTAACAGTGGCGCAAACAAGATCCCTGCCGGAGCAAAACCAGTGATGAGTCTTTTTGACATCGGCATATCGGACCACATCTTGGAGGTGAACTGGTCCAGTTGCTGGTCATCGAGCTCAATGAGGCTTTCTTTCTGAAACCTATCGATTGCGCGTTGACAGGCTTCGCGAACGCGTTGCTTCTGCTCGTTACAATCCTCCAAGCCTTCGTCCAATCGCAAGATACCACGTCGATCATGCTGCTGCAAATGGCTCATCAGGACCTCCGCCGTCACGATCTTGCCAGATTGTCCGGATGTCCAACGAGTCCGAATCCAGCGACCAATCGATTCCGTCTTGCCGCTAAACCACTTAGGGAATTGGAGCCAGGTCGTGGCCGATACAAAACTCGCTTTGCTCGTTTCAGCCAGTCGAGCAGTCCACCTGCCTGGCATGGCCCACCATGGGGCGGTCCTCTCTAAAGAAAGAGAAACCTGTTGAATAATCTGCCGGGAGACTTGAAGTCGAATTCTCGTCGCATGGGTCGCGGATCCATCCGTTGAAAAGTCTAAGCATGCGTTTGCTACGGAGCTCTGTAGCGAGTCCGCAATCGACAATGAATTGCGAACGAACGCGTGAGATTGAGCGATTGCATTCTTTATTCGCAGTTTTAACAACGAAGTGGTCGAGGTCAAAACATCTTCAAACAAACTTCGCTTATCGAGCTGCGAGCCGATGTTCAATAGCCAATCCTCGACGGGAATCGGATTTGGGGGCTGCGAGACCGTTTGTTGGTCGATACGGAAAAACAGTGGCAACCTAGACTGGTCCTTTGCAGAAAGTCCATCGGGGGGCAAAGGGAGTCGATCCCGCTGCTGTGGTCCGTCGAAGCCGTAGGCCATGTATTGCCGGCTAATATTATGGAGACCGTAGAGTTCCTCGAGCTCGGCGTGGATTTCAGTGGTTTCATAGCGACGTGGAACACGATTGACGGCCAAGATTTGTTTTACACTTGGCATTCGATCGCTTAGAACTCTAAGGAGTCGGCTAACAGTTTGATCGTGCATGGCATTGGCTGGGAGCACCACCACGAAGGCAGAGCAAAGGGGCGCGGCGCTCGCCAACACCGCTAGCCTCGCATCCGCGATGGATTGAGACTGCTCATGAAAGAGTTGGTCGCTGAGGACAGCATGCGTTCCATTTTCCAAGACTGGTTTTGGCCAAGTTCGGTTCGGAAGAAAGCCTGTTTGGACGTCAGGACAATCCATCAAGGCCAATCCCCATCGATCGAGCTGCGGGTCGGTTGCAACGAGCGGGATCTCGATGGTTTCACGAAGACGCTCGGTGCCAGACGAGTCCACAAAAGGTCTGGGGGTTGTATCGTTGTACTGCCCCATGGCTTGTTCTGCGTCGGTTGAGAGCATTTCGCTACCGCAATCGAAAACCGATTGCAGCCGTTCTTGAATGGAGTTCCATAACGCGAGGTCTTTACTCCATGATTCTGGCAGCCAAAGAACAAACCGGTGAGTGCCTTGGGCGTTGGCTGATCCGACGAGGATGCGACGCCTGTTTTCATCCGAAAGGTAGGTCGAAACGAGCGATGATTTGCCAGCATTCAATAATCCAAGGACTGCAACGATGGGGGCCGCCGGAGCTTGACAGCATCTTATTGCTTGTTCAAGCAATTTTTGAATCGTGGATGGCACATTGAGGCGATCCGTTTCGGGTGTTGAGGCACTGATTTGCCAGGATTGTTCGATCTCCGGGGGTTCGTTATTTGGACTGGCCGAAAGCTTTGCTGCAAAATCGTAAAAAGATAGATTTTCATTCGCCGGGAAAACGGAAGAGGCGAAAGCACTTTGGAGAGAAGCGTCAAGTAGTTTACACTCTAGCGATTGAAGCGCTAGTAGTAATGTTTCAAAGCCAGATCCATTTTGGAGCACGCAAATCGTTCCTTTTTCTGCGAATTCGATTCCACTTGAAAAATCCTAAAATCCGCAGATAGTAGAACATTCATCGCTCAGAATCAAACGACGGATCCACCATGCAATCAAGACGGACGATAACCTCCAAGCAGTTAACAATTCTAATGGTTGTACTTGTAGCTGGGCCGGTCGCCTGCGGGTTACTGCTGTCTTATTTTACACCTCGCAATCCTGAGCCAACCCTGCCCGCACTGGTAAAGTTGGAATCGATGTGGGTTTCCCCCGTTGAAGCGTCCCAAAGTCGTCGACTCGTGCCATGTATTTCGATCAAAAATCCGACTGGGGAAGCTTGGCATAATCTAGCGATTGGATTGAACGAACAGTTTTATTGTCAAGAGCCAAAGGGAGTGGGCGCCGGCGAGTTTATCTCCGTCCCGTTGGAAACCTTCGTTGCCCGAAATGGTAGTGTGCGATTTCCTGTCGGGAATCGGGATATCAAGCTTGTAACAGTCTTTGCACAAATTAAAACGGGGGCTCGAGCGGTAAGCGAACACAAAATGCCAGCTAAGGTTATTGTTCCGAGCAAGTCCGAAAACGCCACTGACGAGGGATGGGTTGCGGGAGATTGATCCCTTTGTGGAGCCGTTTAGCTCTTACGCGTTCGTTGCATCATGAAGGCAGAAATCGCAAATATCGCTAAGCCTACGCCCCCAGTGATGAGCGAACCAATCATTTCTGGCACCCTAGAGGCCAAGTACCGTTTGAACTTAAATAGATCTGGTGGGTCCGGATCTTTTAGACCCTCTTCGACCATGATGTTCCAATAATCCCAAGTGTCCGAAGGTGCGCTTTGGAGTGCCTTCGTTCTTATCCCCTCCATGAATTCCGCCTCGGTCTTATTCAGGTCTACTTCATTTTGAGCTAGCTGCGAAGTGATGGTATATCGATCATAGACCAAGTATCCACCGTAGGTCAGGCCAACCAGACCGACGATAAATGAAATGGCTGCAATCGCCCCAAGCAAATTCCAGGACTTGCTGGTTTTGATTGCCTTCTTTGCAGGGACAGCTGATGCGAATTCAGCTAGTTTCCGGATCGTAGGAACGTCGATCGCTTTGCCGCATTGCGGACATGGCAAAGACATTCCCGCTTGGCTTCTATTGACGGGAATATTCGCCCCGCACGCGCAGGGCAATAGGAACTGGGACATAACTCAGCTTTGACAGAATGTGGACGGAAATGGAAACAGCGTTCATACGCAGGTGGATGCCGAAAGGCTCATTTCAAGCGAACTCATTGTGCCCGAGCGGATTCTATCCATCAAGCGACTAGACCTGGAGAAGATCCTAGTTAGAATACTTCTGCACGCAAGGCCTCAGCAATTGTGAGTGCTTTGAGGACGTAGGTTGATTGCAGAACGCAACGGTTTTTTGCGGCATGCTACAGCTTCCGCCCAGCAAATTGGTTAATTCCCGCAGAGTGTCCCTACCGGATTTAAGTCCCTACCGGATTTGTGTCCTATCGGACTTGTGTAAAGTCCAGCGTCCTCGACTGATTCTTTCGCGTCAAGTAAAGTTGCCAACCCATAGTTCATGCTGCGGCTGGCCAAATACCAAGAACACGACCGATGAACAGCGTCCGATGCAGGCAATGAACGGGAAAATCCATTGTTCTAGAGCGTCAGGGAAGGTTCGATTCGGTCGTGTTCAAAATGCAGCAAATATTTCCGCAAATACGTGGCTCACGTGTACTTTAACGCAATCGCTTAAATACACTGGAGTTCCCATACCCTTTTTCCCGGTGTTGTGGTTTTTGCACAAACGCAAGCGATCCAGTGTCGTTGAGCCATGGTAGGCTTTCGTTATTCGTAAAAATTTACCAATTATGTTCGGAGTCCCGTCGGTAAGCAGTTAGGTGCTACACTTCCTCTGCCTCGCTCTAGCAAGGTAGTAGGAAACGTGAACGCAACTTGGTTTGGTTTTCCCCGCAACGTCTGTTGTGAGGAGTTTCTGGACGAAGGACGCGTTTTCAAGACCGGAACTTTGCTTACACACGAGCACTCCGATCCTCCATTATTTTCGTGGTTTCAGGAGCTATAACCTTGTTCGACGGCCTGTTGGATTTCGATGATGATTTGCCGCGCAGTGCTGACGACTTGGATGGCCTTCGCAAACTGTCGCTTGAGGAGGAAGGTGATGACCAGGGCGATGTCGCTGTCGTTGATGTAGTCGTTTCCGAGGATCAAGTCCAACTGGAGAGCGAAGATGATTTGCTTTCTGGAATGGAGGAGGTCGAAACTTGGTCGGATGACCCGGTTCGAATGTATTTGACTCAGATGGGTGAAATCCCTCTGTTAACACGTCAAGAAGAAATTCGGCTGGCCAAAAAAATCGAAGTCACTCGACGTCGATTCCGAACGAAGTTGCTCGAATGCGACTATGTGGTGCAATTTGCCTACAAGATTCTCAAGCGTGTTTATACCGGCGAATTGCCATTCGATCGTACAGTTCAGGTGTCGGTAACCGATCGCCTGGAAAAGGATCAGATCCTTGGACGATTACCACACAACCTCAAAACACTGGATGTGCTGCTCAAGCGGAATCGTCGCGATTACCGCAACGCCCTGAGCAAATCGATGCCAGTCAAAAAGCGCCATGAAGCATGGCAGACCCTCGCCCGACGCCGACGCAAGTCGGTTCGGTTAATAGAGGAATTGGGCCTTCGCACCCAGCGGATCGAAACGATGATTGGAGTGCTCGAGCGATTGAGCGACCGCGTCGACGAGATCATGCACGATTTGGCAACCCTCAAATCGCACCAAGTAGCCCCCTCACAAGTGGCTCAATTGCGACGTGAGTTTCGTCAGATTCTGGTTGCTACCCAAGAGACGCCAACATCCTTACGTAAACGCGTAAAGATGGTCAAGAAAGTTTTCACCGAGTATCAACGCGCCAAGAAGCAGTTGAGCGAAGGCAATCTTCGTTTAGTGGTTTCTATCGCCAAGAAGTATCGGAATCGCGGTTTGAGCTTCTTGGATCTAATCCAAGAGGGCAACGCGGGACTGATGCGAGCTGTCGATAAATTTGAGTATCGCCGCGGGTTTAAGTTCTGTACGTACGCCACATGGTGGATTCGTCAAGCTATTACCCGAGCTGTTGCAGACCAAAGCCGAACCATCCGTATTCCCGTGCACATGGTGGAAACCATGTCCCGAGTTAGAAATGTTTCGCGGCAATTGCTGCAGGAGTTGGGACGCGAGCCGACCCTTGAAGAAACCGCTCGTCGTGCGGAAACAACAATCGAAGAAGCTAGACGTGTATTGGCTATGAGCCGGTATCCGATCTCGCTCGATCGTCCAGTCGGTAACAGCGAGGATAGCCAATTCGGCGACTTGCTGCCTGATGGAACGGCCGAGAGCCCCGCTGTCGGGGCCGGACAAGAGATGCTTCGTACTCGTATCAACGCAGTCCTAAAAACACTGAGTTACCGCGAACGCGAAATCATCAAACTCCGATACGGGCTCGGGGATGGTTATAGCTATACACTGGAGGAAGTGGGCCACATTTTTAAGGTGACGCGTGAACGCATTCGTCAAATTGAAGCCAAAGCGGTTCGCAAACTTCAACAACCAAGCCGATCCCAGGAATTAGTCGGGTTCCTCGACTAACCAAGAAGCACATCGCCAGGATTGGCCGAAGCCAAACTAGCACATGTCTTCGATTGTTATCCTAACCTTTAAAAAGCCTCGGTTGAACCTCACGTTCAGTCGAGGTTTTTTCGTTTAAGACTTGTGCCCCGTCAGGCAACGCAGTGAAGCATTTTCGGTGACGAAAATGTTGGGTTGTGGGGAGCTTGCCTCCGCTTCAACCAAGGTTTGGTGTACCGAACCGAACGGATTTCGCTGGGAGGATCGGTTAGGGGCCGGGCGAACGACAATTGCCTCTGTCCTGAATTAAAGGAATCACGGCCACCAGTGGCACATTCCTCGGTGGCGCGCTTGATTCAATTTGACTCACTTCTGCGTCGCATCGGAATAGGGTCGAACCATCGCCAGCGATTTTGGAGCGTTTCGATATTGAGATTCTTGGCATCGCAATTGCACTAGAGTGTGTTTGTGCGATGTTTCTAGAATTAACCACGAGGACCATTATGAAAACGCAAGACACGCCTCAGGTTGAAGTGCTATTCGAGCAATGGAAATCTGAACACCAAATACTCGACAAGTATGCCGTCGACCTTACGGAATGGATTGATCGCCAATCCAAATTGCGAACTGCGCAATTTCGAGAGACCGTACAAAAGTTGACTGAGTTACACCAACAACTCAGCGGTCATTTCGCAATCGAAGAGACAATCGGCAAACAACTTCGAGAAGTCGATTGCGTTAGCTCGCCGGAAGCGGATGCGGCGCAACGCCAGTCTGAAAAGGACCATGCCCACATTTCCAGCCGATTGAAACACTTGATTGATCGACTGCAAGACGCTGAGTCTGAAAGCGATGCATGGAAAAAAGGTGTTTATGAACTCAGCCTGATCCTTGACGTTCTGGAACAACACGAAGAACAAGAGTCTGAAAACGTTTGCTACCTACTTCCTCGCGAACCCCGATAGAATCAAGCGGAACCCAAACATGAAGAGATTTTTAATTATTGCAATCCCCGCCTGCGCGATTGCTCTCAGTATGTTGCGATTGCAGGGTAACCCCCAATCGCAAGATAGCCAATCCGACAAGGGTCAGCTAAAGCCATTCATGCAAATGAAACTTGATCATACGAAGGGGATCTTGGAAGGTTTAGCTACGGAAGACTATGAACAGATTGCTAAAGAAACCCAAGCGCTCAATGCGCTCAGCCTTCAAAGTAGTTGGAACGCACATACCACACTTGACTACCTCGATCACAGCGCCGACTTTCGTCGGGCATTGAATGTCATAACCAAAGCCGCACATGAAGAAAATCTGGATCGTGCCGCACTCGGCTATGTTAACTTGACCGTTCAATGCATCGAATGCCATCGCTATTTGCGCCAAAAGCAAGCCGAGAGTTCTGCAAAGCCAAAGTAAGTTGCAACATGTTTAACCCGGTTTACCCCTGTTTAAGCAATCGTCAGCGTTTGTCAAATTCGTCTTTGTCGATCGCATACGTCTCCAGCTTGCGATACATGGTCGCTCGCGAAATCCCGAGTAACTCAGCCGCTTCCGGAATGTTTCCGCGAGTGCGCCGCATGGATTCTTGGATAAGTCTTTTCTCCCATTGTTCGATGTTCAAAGTGTCGAACACCTCTGTTTTGGATTCGTGCAGTGTTAGATCCGATGCTTGGATTTCATCTGCGGTTGCCAGTACGATAGCGCTGTCGACAATATTGCGAAGTTGCCTGACGTTGCCTGGCCAGTTGTATTCAAGCAACCTTTTCCGCGCCGCTTCGCTCAGTCTGATCTGCATGCGACCATGCTGTCGGCCGAAATGCTCGAGGAAGTGGTTTAGAAGCAATGAGATGTCGCCCCCGCGTTGTCGAAGCGGAGGGACTTTCATTTCAAAGACACTCAGTCGGTAATACAAGTCCTCACGAAATCGCTTGTCAGCCACAAATTCGCTCAAATCTCGGTTTGTCGCCGTCAATACTCGAACATCGACTCGGACTTCCTTTCTACCGCCAACCGGAAGAAATGGATGCCCCTCCAGAATTCGCAGCAACTTGGCTTGTCCAGCAAGTGTCATTTCTCCAATCTCATCGAGAAACAGCGTACCACCATGCGCTTGCTGGAACCAACCGATATGATCTTTGTCGGCTCCCGTAAAGGCCCCCTTCACGTGACCAAAGAGCTGACTTTCCATGAGTTCGCTCGGCATCGCCGCGCAATTGACGCTCAGCATCGGTCGATCGGCTCGCGTACTAGCTTTGTGGATGGCTCGCGCAACGAGTTCCTTGCCGACTCCGCTTTCACCACGGATCAAGATACTGCCCGTCGCTTTCGCCACTCGCTTAATACGCTCTTTTAGTTCCAACATCAATGGGCTGTCGCCCAATAGTTCGTCGAAGTCGGCGTTCTTGACTTGAAGTCGTCCGTGATCAAACCTCAGCGAAGATTCATTTCGAGCCCGGACCAAGGCAGCTGCCAGGAAACTTGCAGAAGCAATGGTAAAATCAAACGAGTGCTTCTCGAATACCTCCTGGTCACGGTACAAATGGATCACTCCAATGGTTTTTCCCTCGAACAATAACGGAACACAAATCGCATCAGCGTAATGCAGCAACGGGCCATTGCCTGGCGGCTGTGACTCATTCTTGACCCATACCGCAGTCGCTTGTTTGCAAACCATTTCCGTCAATTTGTCGCTGAGCGAGATGCGATTCTCGTTGTTGTTCGGATACCTGCCATGCGTTGTGAGAGTGCCATCCTCATCTGCGAGCAAGAATGCAACAAACGTAGCTTTCGTTCGATTTCGAAGGACTTCGATGGCCAACGTCACCACTTCGTCAGGTGCCGTCAACGAAATACAACGGATTGAAAGCTGGTGCAAGTCGGACAAATCCTCGGTTCGACCCGCCTTACGAAGCGAAAGGAATGCGGACATCCCCGATGCAAAACCGTCTGCCGCGCTCCCGATTCTGTCGCCGCGCAAGTCGAGTGAGAGATTAATGCGTTCGACAGTGATATCTTCGTTGAGCGTATCGTCGACGAACTGAAGTTCGGTATTGCCGATGCGTATGCGATTTCCATGCGCCAAAACCGCTTTATCCACCTTCGATCCATTGATGAGTGTGCCATTGCGCGAGCCTGCATCCAGTACGCGCCAGTGCGATTCCCGGAAGACTAACCTGGCGTGTACACGAGAGGACTGAGGATCGTTGAGTTGGATATGACATTCCAACCCGCGACCAATCGTGTTTTCGATTGCTTTATCCAACGAGAAACGAGCGTCCAACTCTCGGCCTCGTGTAATGACCAGGTACGTCGACATCGGTAGTGTGTTTAGCGGTAAGTATGTGGCTGCCAGAAGTATACGCCAGTCTGTCTCATTTTGCTACAACTTTGTAGAGCAGTTGTAACCGTAGGTCACTCTTGCCGAGAGTGACCTACTATCTCGCTGATCTTGAGATATCATCTTGCACATCATTTGCCATGCATGAGCATGCCACCCCTCGCATTCAGGAGTTGTTCAACTTTGCAAGCCAAAATCGTGTTGTTGCCGGGAGATGGAATCGGTCCCGAAGTTATTCGCCAAGCTCACCGTGTACTCCAAGCAGTCGCATCCCAGTTTGGGCATCAATTCGAGTTCTCCGAGCACATCATCGGCGGAATTGCCATCGATCAGACAGGTGACGCGTTACCGGACGCGACGACAGCCGCATGCAAAGCCTCCGACGCGATTCTGTTGGGAGCCGTTGGCGGCCCAAAATGGGACGATCCGAATGCGAAGACTCGGCCCGAAGCGGGTTTACTCAAGATCCGTAAAGAGCTTGGACTTTTTGCAAATCTTCGACCCATTGTTACCTTTGAAGAATTGCTTGATTCTTCTCCCCTCAAACGGGAAATCATCGAGGGAACCGATATCCTTTTCTTCCGCGAGCTCACCGGCGGCCTCTACTTTGGACCATCTGGACTTGAGGAATTACCCGACGGACAGCAGCGCGCGTTTAGCACCGCAGTTTACACAACCTCAGAAGTTGAGCGGATCGTGCGCATGGCGGCGCAGGCCGCATTGAAACGCCGAGGCAAACTAACGATGGTGGACAAAGCGAATGTGCTCGAGGCGTCGCGGTTGTGGCGCCGCGTTTCTGCAAGAATTATGAAAGAAGAGTTTCCGTCGATTGCTTACGACGTCGTTTTGGTCGATTCCATGGCCATGCATTTGCTCAGTCGCCCCACCAGTTTCGACGTCGTTGTGACAAGCAATATGTTCGGCGATATCTTGACCGATGAAGCCTCGATGCTGCCCGGCTCTCTTGGAATGCTCCCAAGTGCATCGCTTGGTTCAAGCGGTCCAGGCCTCTATGAACCGATCCATGGTTCAGCGCCCGACATCGCCGGCAAAGGCATCGCGAATCCGTTGGCAACCATTCTCGCTGCCGCAATGTTGCTAAGGCATTCTCTCGGTTTGGAAAAGGAAGCTGCCACCGTGGAAGCGGCCGTTAAAAGCGTTCTAGCTGCCGGTCATCGAACCGCGGATTTGGTACGTAGCGGCCAGCCGTCCCTAGGCACGATCGCCATCACCGACCACGTGCTGAAGTCCATGGTCTGATGATTTTCTCCTACGGCCAACTCCTGCCGCTCGACTCAAGACGACTGCGTTGCAGTAAAGAGTCGCATCCGGCAGATACGACCTACGATGAGCAGGCTAGCAACGAGCCGCATGCCCCTAAACTCGATTGATCTCATACCCTTTGCGTTGTTCTCTCGCAAAGAACTTGGCGGCCTCTTCGTCGCCAATTATCTTCTCGGCCTTGGGATCCCACTTGATCACGCGATTAAGCCTAGCCGCAATCGCGGAAAGGTGACATGTCCCCATGGCTTGAACGTGAGTAAAGACGTCGCTCATCGGAAGTCCACCTTCGCGAATACAACGGAAGAAGTTGTTCTTGTGCCCTTCATGTGGCTTGCCTTTATAAAGTCTCGCAATGTCTTCGTCAGTAAACGCGTCTTTGTCCCAGTTCTCTTCGATCGGTTTGCCGGCGATCTTGCCGCGACTGACGAAGATGCGTCCTTTGTCCCCTTCGAATAGGATGCCATTGCCGACGGAACGTGGTGTGTCAGCATCGGCTTCCTTGTTGCCGCCGCTTGTTACATTCAACGTGACGCCGCTAGCGTACTTGCACTTGACGACATAGTCGTGCGCAGTGTTATAGCGAAGGTCGCTCTTTGGATATCCGTGTTCGTAAGCTACTGGGTGCTTGGCGTCGGTGCCATCGATTTCGATTGGGCCTCGGCCTTCTTTGTCTTCGCCTAATGCCCAAGTGGCAATATCGATGTGGTGAGCGCCCCAATCGGTAAACTTGCCACCGCTGTATTCGTACCACCAGCGGAATTGATAATGGCATCGTTCCTTAATGTATTCGACTTTGGGTGCTTGGCCGAGCCACATATCCCAGTTAAGGCTCTCGGGCGCTGTCGTCTTAACAAAGTCCTCTTTCGCGACATCGCCGCCGCCGATGCTGCACGTAACCGTGTGGATCTTTCCGAGCAACCCTTTCTGAACCATGTTAACTGCGCGAAGGAACAAATTCTTGGCATCGCGCTGTTGAGTGCCGACAGTAAAAACCAACTTCGGATACTTCTTACATGCGTTGCGAATGAGCTGGTTCTCTTCCAAAGTCAATGTCAGCGGCTTTTGGCAAAAGACGTGCTTGCCAGCTTGCAGTGCTTCGACGGCGATCTTCACATGCCAGTGGTCGCAAGTCACAATGCTAACGACGTCGATATCCTTGCGATCGAGTATCTTGCGATAGTCTTCGTAAGCATCGGCTTTGCCTTTGCCGATTTTCTCATCGTTCTTTGCTTTTTCTAAGTGGACCTTCTCGACGTCGCACACCGCTAAAATATCACCGAATCGACTATGCCCCTGAGCATCGCCAGAACCCATGCTACCAACGCCGATGCAACCTATATTGGGACGGTCGTTTTTTTCCTGGTTTGCAAAGGACTTTTCCGTCCAGCTGAAATAAGGGACCGAGGCCCCCAAGGCAGACGTCGCGGCAGTTGTTTTCAAAAAATTACGGCGGGACCGTTTGGACTGAGTCATGTTAGGTTTCCAGGAAAGTAATTTGCGGGGTATGTGGCAGGGATCTGAATATAGCCTCTGGCAAATAGGATTTCCAGAGTGGAACAGAGGTCCTCAAGAGTTTGGGAGTTCTTTTGGGCGAGCAGCAGGAGTTTTGTCGCTGTGGCTTGTGCCCCCGCCCGAGTGTCACACGGCCCAGGGGGCCATGCTACTGTCACACGGCCCAGGGGGCAGGCTACGTGTCACACGGCCCAGGGGGCCATGCTACCAATGCTGCACCGCATTTCCATCCAACACGCTAAAATATGCGGATCGCGTCGCGCTTTTGCGAGGCCCCTTTTGCTGCTTTTTTCGGACATGATCACATGGCATTGCGAGTTCTTTCCATCGCGCTCTGTTTAACCAAGACGAGCCCAATTGTCGCCGGTTTCGGTTTGGCGATTCTCTGCACGGGATCTCTCCTGGCGCAAGAGGCAAAACAATCCACACATGCCTCGAGAACTGCCTGGACGACTTCTCAGCTGAAGGGGTCTCCTGAATCTCCATTGCCCTTGGCAATTGAACCAGTGTTTCCAGGCGTCAAGTTCTCTGACCCGATGCATGTGCGTTGGCAAGCTGACGTTGGACGTTATTTCGTATGTGAACTTGGGGGCAAAGTTTGGAGTTTTCCACACGATGCCGAAGTCAAAACCGCCGACCTCGCGATCGATCTCAAAGCGTCCCTCAAGTCCTTTGATGCCGAACGCAGCAACGGCTGCGACAGTCTTTATTCACTCGCATTCGATCCAGAGTTTTCCAAAAACCGATTCGTTTACTTATGCATTATCCTATCGAATAAAACTGGAAAACCATTGCCAGACGGTAGCCGCATTTCGAGGTTTCGGGTGACAGAGGAACAGCCTCCTCGCATTGATGTCGATAGTGAACTGCCGATCATTACCTGGCTTGGTGGCGGTCACAACGGTTGTGATATAGCGTTCGATGCGTCCGGCTGCATGCTGTTTAGCACGGGGGACGCAACCGATCCAAGTCCGCCCGATCAACTCAAGACAGGCCAAGATATCAGCGACCTGCTCTCTAGCATCCTGAGAATCGACGTCCGGGGAGCGACTGCGGAAAAGCCTTACAAAATTCCCGAAGACAATCCATTTCGCCAAGTCGACAAAGCGCGAGGCGAGGTATGGGCTTTTGGGTTTCGCAATCCATGGCGTATCTCGATCGACCCACCGACCGGACAACTGTGGTTAGGCGATGTTGGATGGGAGAAATGGGAGTTGGTGCATCGTGTTGTTCGGGGTGGGAACTACGGCTGGAGCGTACGCGAAGGTCATGAACTCCTACAGCCCGATCTTCCGCTCGGACCCGGTCCTATTTTGCCAACGCGAGTCGCTCTGCCCCACACGGATGCAGCCTCCATCACCGGCGGATTTGTTTATCGCGGTACCAATTTAGCCGCAATCCAAGGCCAGTATCTATTCGGCGATTGGATCACCGGACGTATATGGTCGTTGCCTTTGGATGACGCCAGTCCACATCGCGAAGTCGCAAGTGGCCAGCTTCGCATTATCGCATTCTCACCCGACCGTGACGGCGAGCCATTGGTCGTTAACCACTTCAACAAAACGACCCTCTTCAAGCTAGTGACCAATAGCGATTATGCTTCCGAATTAGCCAATATGCAAACTTTTCCACGTCGGCTGAGCGCTACAGGCCTCTTTCGGAACGTATCAACTCAAGAGACGAATCCAGGCGTGAGAGAATTCGCCATCAATCAGCCACAGTGGCAAGACGGCGCCACTGGAAAGTATTTTTTGGCATTGCCTGATCTCAAAAAAATAACCGTATTCAAGGATCCACAACCGGTTGACTCGGTGGCGATGTTCAACAGTCGACTGCATTATCCAAGCGGTACGGTTCTTGCAAAAACCTTGGGGATCTCCGCCCATAAAATCGAGACCCAGTTGTTGCATTTCGACGGTCGGCTTTGGCACGGTTACAGTTACGTTTGGAATGCAGACCAGACCGACGCGGAACTAGCTCCTGCAGCAGGAATGGAGCTGACACTACCAGGCTTCGATCGACAACGCTGGCGCGTGCACAGTCGCAGCGAATGCATGCAATGCCACAACCCGTGGCCTGAAAATACCTTGGCATTTACGCCGGAACAATTGCATCAGCCCAACAAAGGGGATGATTCCCATTGGCTCAAGCTTGTAC
>JANLRK010000249.1:0-5642 GCA_031361585.1 Pirellula sp.
GATCAGCGCGATTTCATTGCCTCCAAGATGGCCGGTTACGAGCCGTTTGGCGTGGGCCGCGATGATGGCAAGGATCGAGGTGAGATGGCAGCCCTTTTCTATCGGTCAGCTCGATTTGAAAAATTGGCGGGTGGTCACTTCTGGCTGAGCGAGACTCCAGATACGGTTGGTAGCAAAGGTTGGGATGCAGCGCTTCCTAGAATAGCAACTTGGGTCAAACTGAAAGATCGCATGAAAGCCGATGCCAAGCCGATCTTGTTTTTGAATACCCACTTCGATCATCAAGGCAAACTAGCGCGCCAACATGCAGCTCGCTTGATTCGGACAAAGATACAAGAGCTCGGAGCAGACTGCAATCTGATCGTGACGGGGGACTTCAATGCGGACGAGGGAGGTGATCCGTATGTCGCTTTGTTCGCCAACGAGCAAGAGAAAGTATCGCCGGTGGTCGATACGTTTAGGATCGCGCATCCAAACGCGAGCACCAACGAAGGCACATTCTCTGGTTTCAAATCCACACAGATTTCGGGACCGCGAATTGATTGGATTGGGTGTTCCCGGAATTGGCGAGTGTTATCTGCAGCCATCGACAGAACCGATCGCAACGGCCATACACCCTCGGATCACTTTTCGGTGATTGCAATTCTCGAATAGACTTGTCCAACGGCGGATTGGGATATTGCGTGGACCCAAGCAACGAATCAAAGCATTCCCGTAGAAGGCTCAAGCTAATCGCTTGCTTGATTCCGATTCTCATTGCTTGGTACTATCTGATTGCGGAATTTCCGATCACATACTTCCAAGGGACCTCCGGCTACTTCGCTTCTTCTCAAAGGCGAACGGTCACCATTTTTGGCCGTTCACATTCGGGTGATTGGGAACAGTACTTAGTATTCGATGCCCATTCCGGACGAATCCGAGTGGAAAGGAATGCGACACTCGCACGAAACGGTGTGTCTTGGCCTGAGTTCGTGACAGGTTTCAACAAAGACGGGAATTCATTCAAAAGATGGCGTCTTTGGTCTGCCGAACCAGGGGGCGAAAAAACGGGCGTTCACGTCGAAAAATTTCGGGAGTTTGAATTCCCATCAGCGGCTACCCCGCGAATCGTGGGCCATCGATATGCAATCCAGGGCGTCGTTGGATTCGTTCTTTGTCAAGACATTTACGCTGCCAACGCGATCACAAAAACGTATCCGATCGCACATCAAACGAGCGGTTGGGAGATTCCTGTCGGCAGCGCCAACCGTTTCGCTTTGGTCCATTCCGTTCCCTCGCAACCCAAGACTGCACCTCGGCAAGTTGCGATCGAACTCTATGAAATTGGCGAGACTGGTATTCCAAGCCTAATCAACACTTGGAATGCACTGTTTGGGTTGAACGACGCAAGCAGTCTCAGTCTCACTGAATTGAGCGACCAGTTCATTAACATCCATCCCACAGATAGCAAGTTCGAGATCCGATCTACTGTTGACGGAAGTTTGATACGAACGCAACCACTTCCAGCAGACTTCAATGCAGTGACAGATAAGTGGTTTCTCGGTCGCGACGCATTGCATGTCGATCAGGGCGTACGGACCTATTGGATAACGCAGCGTCGTTGGCTGAATGCGCCTGCTGGATTTATGAGTCACTATATAGAGTCGCCCAATCACAAATTGCGACTTTGGAGTGTCAGTGACGATCCGACCGGAGACAATTCGACCCAAGTTGTTACGGACTGCGATTCCGATAAAGAGATCTCAAGGATAGCCACGAGTGATATGGGGACTTTTCTCGATGACGAGACCCTTTTATTTGCGTCAATGCAATGGGGGCTTGCGTTTCGAGAGGTCGATGCGAAAACCGGTTGGACAATCAAATCTTGGCGACCCTACTGGTGGGCTTTCCCTGCATTGTGGATCTCGATTTCCGCATATTTGATTTGGACGATCGCTTGGTTAAGGTCGGCGCAGGCATCAAACCGATGGGTTTGGTTGGATTTAGCGTGGGCGATTTCATTTCCTGTTCTCGCGCTGGCCCTTCGAGTCAAGCTGGTCGGTGACACGCTTGATATCAAGCGAGATCCAATCTATCTCTTGCAGGGGATTTTTTGTGCGTGGATTTTCTTGACGAGTGGTTGGGGATGCAATTCGCGCGAGTGGTTTGTTCGAAAATTGCTTCCAATGATTTTTTGCCTTGCGGCGCTTGCCAATGCTCTGTCCTTGGTCTTCAGCAATCGACTAGCTATTGCCACCAACTTCTTCCTGCAGGCATGTGTCTTTATGACGATAAGTGCAGTCGTTTGCCTCCTGCTACGGATTTTGGGCTTTCATTGGAGTCAAGCCGATACTAGTCCGAAGTCGGAACCCCAGAAGGCTTCGTTGAGAGACCTGTTCATGCTCGTTCTGCTATCGGCTGCGCTCTTCGCGCCGATGCGACTGATCGTTCCTGATCCGCTGGCTTTGGATTTGTCATTCATCAGGTGGAGACCTTTGCTTTTACTCGTTTTAGCGCCGTTTATGGCTTGGTCAATCGCGCTGACCAAGATTCGGTACGCTCATGGATTTGGCAAGTGTCTTTCGATCGTACTATTTCTTTACTTGCTTTTCGGTTTGCCTTCTTATGATTGCACCGGCAGCCGGTTGTTTCGGTTTCACAACGACTTGGAGGGGTTTGCGATTACGTTTGCCGCTGCTTTTGTAGCGACTTTTGTTTTGTCGAAAGTATTTCGGCAACGCGGGTACAAGTTATAATTGGCTGAGGATTTCAATGCGGCTGTGGTAGGAGTGCTCAACATAATGCAATTCGAAAAAAACCCTTTTCCAGGTATGAATCCTTGGTTGGAATCGTATTGGGGAGACATTCACACGTCGTTGACGACGTACGCTAGGGATGCGATTCAGAAACAGTTGCCACCGGGGCTTCATGCACGCGTCGAAGAATATCTGTCGGTCGACGAACCCGATAGTGATCCTAAGTACCGTCATCGCCGCATTTCGCCGGACATCCACATTGCTCAATACGAGCAATCGGCAGTTGCAGGCGGTTTGGCAGGAACCGCTACCATCGAGTTGGGCGACGTGATGCAGGAGCCAATTCGGATACGCCGTGTTTTCGAACCAGAAACGCTGCGCTACATTGAAATTGTCGATAAGAAAGCGAATCGACGGGTCATTACTGCGATTGAATTTATAAGTCCGGCCAATAAAACTCCATCGGGTCGCAGGCTATATGTTCAAAAGCAGCAAGAGCTTATTCATGGAGATGTCAGCTTGGTCGAAATCGATTTGTTGCGAGAGGGTGAGTGGGTCATTGCCACAGGCGAGGAGTTGTACCCATTGGATTTGCAAAAGCCTTACCGGATTTGCGTGACCCGTCGCGAGACCAAGGAGGAAAGCGAGGTCTACAAAGCCACCTATCGGTCGCCGTTGCCGGACGTTCGCATTCCGCTTCGTTTCAATGAAGCGGATATCCGATTGCCTTTGCAGTCGTTGTTGAACTCAGCCTATGAGAATGGGCGGTACGGATCGGAGTTCGACTATTCGAAGCCACCTGAAATCGCGCTCGCTGCTGAGGACGAGGTTTGGATTCAAGCGTGGCTCAGCAAGTGTGGCACGGCGGTCTCCGCCGTGATTGGCAAATAACAAAATTCGGTGGGGACCACCGAGCCACACTAGGCCGCATTCAACGCCAGTTGCATCGCGCTGGCTTGTCCCCAACCAATCCAACCGATCAAGTATCCAGCGACAAGAAAGATCGGCAGTTGCGACAGGCCGATATAGAGATTGGTAAGTGGACGTTTTTCCATGTACATGTAAAAAGGGTCTCGCAGCAAATCCTTGGCAAACTTTTCAATCGCGATGATGGAGTGGGTTTCCCGATTGTTCACCATCAACCAACCAAAATGGGACCAAAGGAAGTTTACCAGGGGCGAGTGTGGGTCGGGCACATGGTCCGAGTGGACATGATGAATTCGGTGAATTGCGACCCATCTTGCCGGCGAATCCTCGAGGCAGCAGATACCTAGAATTGCAAAGGTGTGTTCAACCCAGGGCGGGGATTTGAAACTACGGTGAGTGAGCAAACATGATAGCCGATCGTGATGCCTTGACCAAAGACATGAACGCCAATCAGCATGGCAATGAAGCCAACCCACGAAAAGAAATATGGAATGAAGGCCATGAGGCTGAGCAAGTGCACAACCAAAATGGTCCCTAGGTATAGCCTATTGTTGTTGATGCCTATCGATCCTATCGTTTCTCTACCTGCTTTTCGTATTGCCTTCCTATATTTACGCTGGCAGTGGTTCGCTTCGATTTTACAACGATTGGGGAGGGTTTGCGATCACGTTTGTCTCTGCGTATGTTGCGACTTTCGTTTTGTCGCAAGCATTTCGGCAACGTGGGTGGAGGTTTCGCATGGACAATTTATTTGCTGTCACGCCGGTTAGCGCCATGAGCTAGCGAGTCGGCAAGTGAAGACAGGTAAATGGACGAAGTTCGAGCGAGTTTCGTCGCGAATTTCGATCTGGTTACCAAATACGCTTCTACCCGGACAAGCCGGGTAGTAAGCGATAGCCACATTGCGAATATTTCTGGTTACCAAATGTGCGACCACCTGGACAAGCCAAGTGGCACGCGTTCGCACGCCATTGAGCTTGTCTCAATGGTAGCGACGTTTGGTAACCAAAACCCATCCGCCCCACCGCTTTCACACGCCATTCGGGCTTGCCCCGATGGTTGCAGGATTTGGAACTAGATCTGGTTGGCACGTTCAGGATCCAGGTCCCAAATGTTCAACACCATTGATGCGCTTTGCTCGATTTTCGATACGCAAAACGGGAAATGGTACATTCGTCTGAAAAACCGAATTGATAGTTAGTTGATAGTCATCCTGGATGTCGACGTTGCCTACATTCCACTTGTACCTGACGGTTTGAACAGACACGAACGCTTCATGCTTTTTAACCAGGCCAGGCTCGATGGCAACGATGGCCGAATAAGAAGAATGATCGCTTTCTGATACCTTCAATAGATAGAACCCAGACGGAATCCGTTCGACGTTAAAGTTCCCGTGGGTATCGCTCCTGCCACGGACGACTTCCTCGCTAGTAAAGTAATTCAAAATCACCACGTCTGCTCCCACAACACGAGGAGATCCTACGGCGTAATACGTAAATTCATCAACTACGGAAACTTCAAGACTACCGATGGTTTCTGAAACTGCAAAAAACGAAAAGGCTACATCCTCAGTGAGGCCTGTGGAGTCGCTCAAACGGATTTTTCCGCGATATTCACCCAACGGTAATCCATTTTTCGGAGTAAGTAAGAGCGAAACTGACGCTGATTGCCCGGGTGATAGCGAAGTCAAGTTTTGAGAGGTACTTAACGACAACCAATCGGCATCGGCAGGTGGACCACCATCGCTATGCTGACCCAGCCTTCCAAACATTCCTTAAAAGCATTCAAATAGTTGACCCGACGGTCAATCTTTCGAAAGACTGCCGAAGCTCGCATGGGCTCTATTGGTACAACTTGCACGTCGTGATAGTCAATCAAGAGCGATGGCGGATCGGGAACGAGGCGATGCTGCTCAAGATTCGGGATTCCATTCCACGTATCGCTCAAAAGTGGAATTGGAGAATTTCGCGAGCGGGGATC
>JANLRK010000306.1:0-3589 GCA_031361585.1 Pirellula sp.
GGCCCACTGAATGTAAGCCACGACCACGGGCAGCACGCATGGTGAAACCAGCAGATCGCTCCTTCAAGTCTTTCGAAATCGCTTCGTCTGTCTTGTGAACCCATTCTTTGCGAACGGTCAACGTGTTGTCGACATGCACCACACCAACTTGCCGGCCAGCGATCCAACCAGCGTGCCCTTTTTCTAGCTCGGAATCCACGACGCCATATAAACCGACATGGGCGTCTTCGATGTCTACCTTAATGCTGCTGACATCCACAAAGGGATCGCGACGCAAAGCCTCCCGAACCCACTCGCCGATCTTTTCATCGCCGGGAGGTACATCCGGCCACGCGACTTTAATTTGGTTCTCGATCTTGTGGACGCCAATCGTGTATCGCGCCGCACCTTCCGCCGCTTGTCTGGCCACCAAATCGCCAACGGTTCCCGTCAGTGTTGCGTTGCCTTTGTCGACAACGACTTGGATATCGAAACCGACTAAACGTGGGTCAATCGCCCAACTGCGCTGAACTATGTCTTGGATTGCGTCATCGGTCGCCTGCTCGTATCGCTTGGTTCGTAAATCTTGATCGCTATGTCGTGCATCAATGCGAATGCCCTTCACGTCAACATGTTTTGCACCAGCCCAATACGCAAGCTGGTCCGCTTGAGAACGCTGGTAGAGGTTCGAAACCGTGCCGTTGAGCGTTACCGACCCATCACTGACGTGGACGACAATCTTGGCATTGTCTAGCAACACCGAATACTTCAGCAGATCGCTGATCTCTTTCTTGAGATGTTCGTCAGAGCGAACATTAACGTGCGACTCTTTTAGTTCGTTGGAAATTTGTTGTAGTCCCTTCACGCCCGCGACAACCCGCTCGGTCAGCATTGTGTCACCGCGCGTGGGCACGATGCCCGAGAGCGTGCAGACACGATCTTTCACAGCAGCTGTGACTTTTAAGTCGTGAGTCAATACGTCGGACGAAAGCGCCGCAGTCACGTCCTTTTGCAACTCGGCGTCGTCGCGATACTCGCAATCGACTTCGACAAGATCAACGATCGACGCCACGCCTCGAATGCGTTGAACCATTCCAGTCGCGATCTGCTCGGCCAACAAATGCTCGACGCTACCCGAAAGGGTGACTATACCATCGGCAACCTTGACGACAATCTTGGCTCCTTCGAGTGCGCCGGAAGCCAGGATTTCCTTCTCAATCGCCAGCTTGATGAGCTGGTCGTGAAGTTGCTTATTCTCGCCAACAAGTTCGCTTCTCGTTTCCGCTACGGTCGCGGTCGGCTGCGCGGAAAGCGTGCCAGCCTGCGAGAGAAAAAGTAAGCCGAAGACATAGATTAGTGTTTTCATCGGAAGCATTTCTGTGTCCAAGCGGAGGGTGGTGGCCGTACATTGCCAAACTTCGGTATGCGAAGACAGACCCTAAACCCACTAAGCAAGTCATATGCCAATAGGCACGCAGCCACCGATCTCGTCGAAAGGGAATACGATTTAGTGAATGGTATGAGTTTTGGAAAGTCAAGAAACTGCCCTGTAAGTCTAAAGTCGCGAATTGAAATATATTGCAAGGGCGATTGGAGCGGCAAAACAGTTGCCAATCGTTAGATGCAGAGTTAGAGGCGACCTAGCAAAAGCCAGTTTGGTCGAAGGCGCAACAAAAACACACTTACTAAGACGACTAAAATTGGAATCAGGAATTAAATATGGCTGCACGAATTCAACCTGCGATTGTCTACTCCTCAACCCATTCCGCGGCAGTCGACGTCATTTCCACAGTGGATGAACTATCGTCGTTGAAAACTATCGACTAACGGGATGCCGATTAGCCGCGAAAGTAGCAGGTCTTTTTGGTTCTGGTCGCGGATCTGCCATATTGGATGATGAAAACAGGTAAACTGGTCTGTGATCTCGCAGGTGTTGTGCCATCTCTGTACACCCGAAATAACGCCTGGAAAGACCGGGCTGTTTTTCACTGAAAGGACGCCAGCCCTATTTGTCATGTTTATGAACGGATATGCTGAGGCTCTTGAATACCGACGGGAGAAAGCAACGAAAAGGTGTTTCAGTGTGGACGAACTGCAAAATACAGCGAAAATCCGGGGGGGATGAAATCCTATTTCGTCTCCTACGGGGCTGCCCTCGCCGCAGTTTCCGCTGCGATATTCGTTCGTCTCTCGCTTGAGCCGCTGCTTGGTGACCGCCTTCCGTTCGTCACCCTGTTCCTCGCCATCGTCTTCGTCGCATGGTACGGGGGGCGTGGCCCGGCGGCGCTGGCGTTTTTGGCCGGTGCGTTAGGCGTCGCCTACTTCATTCTTGAACCCCGCTACAGCTTCGCCATCCAGCAGGTTGAATATCAGGTCGGTCTCGTACTTTATGGCATCATTTGTGTCGCTGTCATCGCCATGTTCGACTTATTAGATAGGGCGAGACGGCTGCTTAAGCAGGAAATCGTCACCCGTCAGGCATCAGAACAAATACTGGCCGACCTGGAGCAACTGCTGCGGATTACCTTCGCCAGCATCGGCGATGCCGTGATTACGACCGACGCCAATGGCAATGTCAATTACCTGAACCCCGTGGCAGAAGAACTGACCGGCTGGACGACCACCGATGCGAAAGACAAACCGCTGACACAGGTGTTCGAGATCATCAACGAGGAAACTCGCCAGACTGTTGAAAATCCCGTCGAGAAAGCATTGCGGGAAGGCCAGATTGTCGGGCTGGCGAACCATACGATTCTTGTCGGAAAGGACGGCACGGAGCGGCCCATTGACGATAGTGCCGCCCCGATCCGGTGCAAGGCTGGCGAAATCGTCGGCGGCGTGCTGGTGTTCCGGGACGTGACCGAGCGCAGACGCACCGAGGCGGCACAGCGCGCCAGCGAGGAAAAATTTCGCGGGCTGCTCGAGTCGGCATCGGACGCGATGGTCGTCGCCAATCGCGAGGGCGTCATCGTGCTGGCCAATGCGCAGACCGGGCGGCTCTTCGGATATGGACAGGAGGAGTTGCTTGGCCAGCGCGTGGAAATACTGATGTCTGAACGCTTCCGCAGCCGCCACACCGGGCATAGGGAAGGCTTCGTCGCATCGCCGCTAACACGCGCGATGGGGCTTGGGCGAGAGTTGCTGGCGCAGCGCAAAGACGGCAGCGAGTTTCCCGTCGAGATCAGCCTCAGTCCGCTGGAGACCGGGGAAGGAGTGCTCGTCTCCAGCGCCATCCGCGACATCACCGACCGCAAGCAGGCGGAAAATAAGTTGCGGCAACTCGCCGCCGACTTGTCGGAGGCCGACCGCCGCAAGAACGAGTTCTTGGCGACGCTGGCTCACGAACTCCGCAACCCGCTGGCCCCGGTGCGGAACGCCGTTGAAATCCTGCGCACGAAAGGACCGGACATCCCGGAGTTGCACTGGGCGACGGAGATCATCGACCGGCAGACGCAGGCGATGGCCCGGTTGATCGACGACCTGATGGACATCAGCCGCATCAATCAGGGCAAGATCGAACTCAAGCGGAAGCAAATCGAACTGGCGAAAATCGTGCAGGGAGCCGTCGAGACGAGCCGCCCGCTGATCGAGGAAATGGGCCACAAACTGA
>JANLRK010000313.1:0-16088 GCA_031361585.1 Pirellula sp.
AACTGCATGAAATTGAACTGCATGAAATTGAACTGCATGGATCAGATTTAAAAAATGCGGCCGAGAGGACTCGAACCTCCACACCCTTGCGGGCTCTAGGCCCTCAACCTAGCGCGTCTGCCAATTTCGCCACGGCCGCAGAATAATTCTTCGAGGACTTGGATTGGAAGTTTAGGCGGAATTGTCGCCCAGTCAAGTCGCCATGCGTATTTCGTTAAGGCGAGCGGCAGAATGAAAACTACCTGCCAAGGGTTCCAATGGGAGAGCGAGGCTCCTGCCGAGCTTGGCATTGGTTCGGCAGGAGCCTCTCCCTCCCGGTATAAACAATGTTGCCGCTCGCCTAACGACCCTAACGATAACGGTTCTTGACATATTTTTGACCAACTGGCTGCTTAGTTACAACAGCTTGTAGCATTTCAACGCGATCGCGGTGGCTTGGAATGACTGTGCCGCGATAATGGTGGCGTCGGGTCATATTGCCGTAAACGTGCATGGGTCGGTAGCTTCTTTCAAGAATAGGGATGCTTTGGTTTGCGTCCTTTGCCCCTCCCCGCAGTACGCTTGGCCCAGACCATCCTGGTTCGCGTTTGACTCGTTGTGAATTCAATTTGGGCTTCGCGAAGGCGAACGAACCGAATCCGACCAAAACCAACGCGGTGAATACCACAATAAGGGATGACTGTTTTCTCATTTTGGTTCTCCTAGAGTCAATCGTGTAAGTCAAAGTTTGCTGGATACCAAACTAGTTGAACACATTGCAAAACCAGCTGATAACCAGACAAATGCGGAGAAGATGTCGATCCGTGCGCGTTAAGATCGACGTTAGACGCAGACTCAGTGGGGCGACTAAAAACAGCTCAATCACTACAACCCTGCTTAGTTGCAATTGCGTTTATAACTCCCAACCATTGCGACGAGAAATCCGAAAGTTCATTTGCACTTTCCGGAAACATAAAAATGCTATCACTCGCAAACACCGCTGCCTTCGAGACTCAAGGGGACGAGCCAAATTTAACACTTGCACCGGAAGAGATAGCCACGTTGACGTCGTTGATGGAAAGCTACGATCAAGTGCTGGTAGACATCGATGCTTTAAACGTCCGACTACAAGAACTTCTGGAAATGGAAAGTCCAAAGAGCGAAAACGTTAACGAGTGAGCTTACCAAATGGTTGCCCTTGCTTTTTTGTGCATGGAATGTCTATCGTGCCGTTTGGAAATGATTGCGTTTTCCCTTGAATGATTGCACGGATGGATTCCAAAGCCGTACTCTTTTGTGCATTTAACTTTTGGCCGGGTTTTCAAAAACTTTGGGTCAAAGGCGACTTCCATTCGTTGTTGATTTCCTTGCTTTTTAGTTGGGTCTTGGCAATTACTTGGCTTGCGACTTTTGTGTGGCCAGAATGGCTCGTGGCGTTTTTCAGCCCCGACTGGTTCGCTCGGCTCATTCTCGTCGCACTATGGTTTTCGATCGCTGCTGTTAGTTTTCTGTCTGCAATCGGTGTTATCTTGAACTTGTCCGATCCGAATGGACTGGCAGTGTCTGCACGTCAGACCAATTTCGAAGCGGCTCAAGTAATGTATCTTCAAGCGAACTATTTCGAAGCTGAGAAATTGCTTCGGAAAAATATGTTGGGAAACATTGAAGACATCGAGTCATCTCTGCTTTGGATTGCAATACTTAGAAGAACCCGACGAATTTCTCAGGCTTTGGATTTGATTTCGAGTGTTGTCAAATTGGATGCGGCCCAGCTGTGGATGTCCGAATTGCGGTCGGAAAAAGCACAGTGCTTGCGAATCAAGATCCAAACACCCCCTGCACACGACTGACAAAAGCGTTACGATCGGAATGTTTGGAATTGCCAACGTTTTCCGAATTGGAGAAAGAGTTGGAAGTTCGAAACAGGTTGTAGGCCTTCTTTTCCGAAATCCGCCCATCCCTTGCACCTGCAGTACAATGCTGAGCCAAGCTTGGAAGGCTTGAAAAGTACCGACAAAATGACAGGCAGTAGCGTTTGGAACATCATTTGCATTGATTCATTGCAATTCGGTGTTACTAATTAAAACAACGATCACCATCACACGAACCAGGTCTCAATACCCGAGGTTGGTTGGTGCCCCGCCACTTTGGCACAACACCCGATCGACCACGAAAGAAAGGTTTGCAAATGTACGAAAGATTCACAGACCGCGCTCGCAAAGTAATGCAGTTGGCAAACCAAGAAGCGCAGCGATTTAACCACGAGTACATTGGGACCGAGCACATCCTCCTTGGATTGGTAAAGGAAGGTAGTGGTGTTGCAGCCAATGTCCTTAAGAACCTCGATGTCGATTTAAGAAAGATTCGGCTCGAAGTTGAGAAACTGGTTCAAAGTGGCCCCGAAATGGTCACCATTGGCAAGCTTCCACAAACGCCTCGCGCCAAAAAGGTCATCGAGTATTCGATGGAGGAAGCGCGGAATCTAAATCACAACTATGTCGGTACGGAACATATCCTGCTTGGATTGCTTCGCGAACAAGAGGGCGTTGCCGCTCAGGTTCTGATGAATCTAGGCATGAAGCTGGAAGATGTCCGCGAAGAAGTTCTCAATCTGCTCGGCCACGGGATGGAGAGCGCTGAAGTTGGCGAACGGGGTGGTCGCGAAGGGACCGGCGGCGGCGAGCCAGGACAGCCAGCTAAGGGTGGCAAGAGCAAGACTCCAGCTCTCGATAGCTTCGGGCGTGACCTCACTGAATTGGCACGGCAAGGCAAACTTGATCCCGTCATCGGTCGCGAACGTGAAATTGAACGAGCAACTCAAGTGCTTTGCCGCCGGACAAAAAACAATCCCGTTCTATTGGGTGAAGCGGGAGTTGGCAAGACTGCAATCGTGGAAGGGTTCGCTCAACGCGTAATCAACGGCGAAGTGCCAGAGATTTTGGCTGACAAAAGAATCGTAGTGCTGGATCTAGCCATGATGGTCGCGGGTACCAAGTACCGTGGGCAATTCGAAGAGCGAATCAAGGCAGTGATGAACGAAGTTCGTCGCGCACGCAACACGATCCTCTTTATCGATGAATTGCATACTCTTGTTGGAGCGGGTGGTGCCGAAGGTGCTATCGATGCAGCCAACGTGCTTAAGCCGGCGCTAGCTCGGGGTGAAATCCAGTGCATTGGTGCTACGACGTTGGATGAATATCGTAAGTACATCGAAAAGGACAATGCACTCGCACGCCGATTCCAAGAGATCATGGTTGAGCCGACAGGCAAAACCGAAACCATCCAAATCCTGAAGGGTCTCAAGGATCGTTACGAAGAGCATCACCGAGTTCAAATCACCGACGATGCAATCGTAGCCGCAGTGGAAATGAGTGAACGGTATATCACCGCACGTTGCTTGCCCGACAAGGCAATCGACGTTATCGATGAGGCCGGCGCTAGAGTGCGATTGCGCACGATGAGCAAGCCACCCGATCTCAAAGACATCGACGATGAAGTCGAACGCTTGAACAAAGAAAAAGAAGACGCGGTTGCAAATCAAGATTTCGAAAAGGCAGCCAGCCTTCGAGATCAAGCTGACAAATTGCGTCGCAAGAAAGAACAGATCACCCGTGATTGGCGTGAAAAGAGCCGCGAAACCGACGGTGTGGTCGACGAAGAAGTGGTTGCGGAAGTCGTCTCCAAGATGACCGGAATCCCACTTACACGTTTGTCCACCGAAGATTCTCTGCGGTTGATGAATATGGAAGCAGAACTTCACAAGCGTGTCGTTAGCCAAGAGCAAGCGGTCACCGCAGTTGCGAAGGCAGTTCGTCGGAGCCGAAGTGGACTCAAGGATCCCAAGCGTCCGACCGGATGCTTCGTTTTTGCTGGACCGACGGGCGTGGGCAAGACGCTGCTGGCCAAGGCGTTAGCGGAAACCTTGTTCGGAGATGCCGAGGCGCTCATCCACATCGACATGAGCGAATACATGGAGAAGCACAATGTGAGTCGGCTCATCGGTGCACCTCCTGGTTACGTTGGCTACGAAGAAGGCGGGCAGTTGACCGAAAAGATTCGACGTCGGCCATACGCGGTTGTCTTGCTGGACGAAATCGAAAAAGCTCACCCCGACGTCTTCAACATGCTCTTGCAAGTCATGGAAGAAGGCCGCTTGACGGATAGCTTTGGCCGCCAAGTCGACTTCCGTAATACGATCTTGATCTTGACCACCAACGCGGGTGCCGATGCGATCAAGAATGAATCGGCATTTGGCTTTACTAAACCTGACGGGGACGCCTCGTACGAAAGTATGAAGTCCCGCGTGATGGATTCCATACAGCGAGTGTTCCGTCCAGAGTTCCTCAATCGTCTCGATGACACGATCATCTTCCGCCATTTGAACAAGGAAGATCTCAAGAAGGTTATCGACTTCGAAATGACAAAGGTACTACAACGCTTGCACGAACGTGGCTTGGAACTAATACTCACCGACGAAGCCAAAGAGTTCATCATCAAGCAGGGCTCCGACCTTGATTATGGTGCTCGTCCGCTCCGCCGAGCCATTGAGCAGCGCGTAGAAGATCCTCTTGCCGAAGAGTTGCTGCGAGGAACTTTTGAAGGCAAGAATACGATCACGATAGAAGCCATCAAGGATGCTGATGGCAAGATCACTCGACTGGACTTCAAAGGCGAAGTGCGTGATCAATCTGAAACTGTCGAACCAGCTACTGCAGCAGGTGCATAAAGAACCGTTCGTTTGCCGACAAAGCGTTCATACAAAGCAGGCCGGGATAATTTCCCGGCCTGTTGACATTTTACCGACAACTCCCCACGTACCCCCCCCACCTACCCTCGTCTGTCCTCAGCCGGACAACCCCCACGCAGGTCCGGCTGTCCTCAGCCGGACAACCGTTGCGTCGCTCTACCGCCAGATAGCTGCCTTCCCTACCATCCCCATCCCTTGAGTTCTTGCTATAATGCAAATTCGAAGTCCGATACGAAGTTTCGTTCGGATTGTGTTGCGTTTAAGCCATTTCCTGTTTTCACTGAAGGTTTATGATGTTTCGACGAATGTTTTTTTCGCTGTCTCTGATCGCTGCTTTTGCTGTTCCCTCTTTTGGCCAAACGCTCAAAGTCGATAAAGAAAAGTCTAAGATTGACTTCGTTGGAAAAAAGTCTGATGGCAAGCACAAAGGCGGGTTCAAGGATTTTAAGTCCGAGGTGAAAGTGGACATGGAATCGCCCAACAAAAGCTCCATCACAATGGAAATCATTTCCGACAGCCTGTGGTCGGACGATGAAAAGCTGACAACGCACCTAAAATCACCAGACTTCTTCGATACCAAGAAGTACCCAAGCATCAAATTCGAGTCTTCGAAAATTGAAGTCAATGATAACAAAGCTACGATCACTGGCAAAATGACTATGTTGGACAAATCCGTTGAAGTCACGATCCCAACGACGACGGACATCAATGATAAGGCCCTGACACTCACTGCAGAGTTCAAGATCGATCGCACCAAGTGGGGCATGGTCTATGGCAAGGGCAAGGTCGACGATGAAGTGGAACTCAAAGTCGTTTTGATGTTCCCTCGTTAGTTGTTTTTGATGATTCCATTTTGGTTGTTGAACCGTGAGCCATAGGCGGCCGTCTATGATTTCGTTCTCAGGCTCTGCCTGGGAACGCACTGCTCCCGTGGCTCTGCCTCGACCGTCGCGTCTCTAAACCAACGAGTGAGCTGGTCAGTGGGTTCTAAGGTTGGTGACCGGGAACCAGTCAACGCTACTCCGAAGCTGAATATAGTATCCAAGCAATGATGTTCCCAGATTTTGAATTGCCATCGACGCTTGCAAATGCATTAGAAGGCAGAGTTGCGTTTGCACTTTCATTGGCTATCGCGGCGAGCCGAGAAACCCTGAAATTCTTTAGGACAAGTGAGTATCAAGTCGAACGAAAAAGCGATCGATCTCCTGTAACACGGGCTGATAAGCAAGCAGAGCAAGTAGTGCGTGCGATGTTGGAGACATCCTATCCAGCAGACGCGATCCTCGGGGAAGAGTTTGGCAGCGTATCTGGACAGAGCGAGTTTGAATGGATCATTGATCCCATTGACGGGACCAAGAGTTTTATCTCGGGCGTTCCGCTTTACTCTACTTTGGTCGGAATGACCGTTGCTGGGCAGCCTCAGATTGGGGTGATCGCGATTCCGGCACTTGGTGAAATAATCATTGCGTCTAAAGGCTTAGGTGCTTGGTACGGCCAGTCCTTATCGCAACAGTCAGGTTTGAAGCTGGCTCGCGCACAGGTCTCGAAACAGAGCCGACTAGAGGATGGTTTGATGGTCACAACTCAAGTCGATAATTTTTCGCATCGCAGGGCCGAAGCTGCCTACAGCGAACTGGAGTCGATAGCCTATGTTTCGAGAACATGGGGTGACGGCTACGGCTATTTACTGGTTGCAACTGGCAGGGCTGAGGTCATGGTCGATCCGATTGTAAACCCATGGGATGTTGCGGCCGTCGCACCGGTAATCGAAGAAGCAGGCGGAAAGTTCTCTTCGTGGGCGGGGCATTATGATATTCGAGCTGGCCACTGTATCGGAAGCAATGGCTTGGTCCATGAGCAGGTACTATCTAGATTACGACCATTCGTTTAACCGCCAAGCGCGTGCGACATGTTTAACCGCAAAGCGCGTGCGACTTGTTAGCGTTCTGGTTTTGTGCGATTTGGACGAATTGAGATTGAAGTACCGAGGAAATCGCCTGCTACGAACTTGAATAATTGATATACTTTCTCGCATCACCATTGCCCCGTCGAACTCGGTTTTCACTTTTCGGAATTTGAATGCAGCAAAAAGTCTTTGAACATCGTCTATCCAACGGAATGGTCGTACTTGGAGAACCTATGCCATGGTTGGAATCGGTGGCTTTTTCCCTTCTATTGCCGGCAGGCACACAAAATGAACCGAGCTCGCGATTAGGTCTCGCCGGAATGACTTTAGAAATGTGCCAGCGAGGGGCGGGCCCATACAGTAGTCGGGACGTCGTCGAGCGATTGGATTTTTTGGGAGTCGATCGGTCAAGCAGTGTGACCACGTTCCACACATCCATGAGCATGGCCGCCATGTCTCGGGTGCTTGAACCCACGCTAGAGGTGGCGGCAGCCATTGTTTTAGAGCCGCACTTTCCTGAGGATGAGCTTGATGAAGCTCGGCAATCTGCGTTGCTGGAATTGGCTTCTATCGATGATGACCCGGCGCAAAAATGCTTCAAAGAATTGAAAAGAATTCGGTTCGGTGAGGTCTTCGGACGATCGTCGCTGGGCAGTGAATCTGGTTTGACGGACTCGACGCTTGAAGACTGCAAGGAATTTCATCGCAACCACTACAATCCGGATCGAGCCATCCTTAGCTTGGCGGGGAATTTCGACTGGGATCGGTTCCTGGTAATTGCCGAGCGGCTTTTTGGCGGATGGAATGGCCCGGCGTATGTAGCGCCGACCAACGTCCTTTCCATTCCGGGCAACTCACATTTGCAACATGACAGTCAACAAACGCATATCGCATTGGCTTATGATGCAGTACCATACAATCATCCTGAGTACTATCAAGGGCGTGGGCTGGTAGGCATCTTGAGCGACGGCATGAGTTCGCGGTTGTTCGCTGAAGTGCGAGAGAAACGAGGCTTGGTTTACTCCGTATCGGCATCGGCGCATTCGCTGCATAACTGCGGCAGTGTACTTTGTTATGCCGGAACGACAGCCCCGCGTGCTCAAGAAACTTTAGACGTTACTGTTCAGACGATTCGATCGTTGGAAAGCGGGATCGATCCGGCGGAGCTCAAAAGGCTCAAGGCACGCGTTCGCACGTCATTGGTCATGGAACAGGAGAGTAGCTCGTCGCGAAGTTCGCAAATGGCGCACGATTGGGCGTATCTCGGCCGCGTTCCATCGCGCCAAGAATTGCTGCAGACGATCGAAGCGTTAACTTGCGCGAGCTTGCTTAACCATTACAAAAATCATCCCCCGCGTCGCTGGTCCTTGGTGACCATTGGGCCCGATCCTTTGGAGTTCTCTGATGCAGTTTCGTAGCGAAAAACTCTCCAATGGTTTGGAAGTGATCGCGGAGGTAAACCCTGAAGCGTTTAGTCTATCGCTAGGTTACTTCGTGAAGACCGGTGCACGCGACGAGAAACCTGAAATGGCGGGAGTAAGTCACTTCCTCGAGCACATGATGTTCAAGGGGACAGCGAGGCGAACGGCCGAAGACGTGAATCAAGAATTGGATGATCTCGGTTCGCAGTCCAATGCCTATACGAGTGAGGAGCAAACGGTCTACTACATGAGCGTCTTGCCTGAGTTCCAGCAAGCAGCGCTGGACCTGCTGAGCGACATGATGCGACCGGCTCTGCGCGATGAAGATTTTCAGACAGAGCGGCAGGTTATCCTGGAGGAGATAGCCATGTACGACGATCAGCCACCCTACGGTGCGATGGAACGAGCGTCGGAAGCTTACTTTCGGGATCATCCTCTCGGGCGTAGGGTTCTGGGAACGCGGGAAACCGTCAGCGAACTCGATCCCGAGGCGATGCGAGCCTATCATCTTGCCCGCTATGCGCCTGACAATTTGACCTTGGTTGCATCCGGGGCAGTCGACTTCGATCAATTGCTCCAATCAGCCGAGACCATGACCAGACTATGGATACCTTCGCAAGCGAAACGTCAGTTGGTTACGCCCACGTTTTGCAACGACAAGCTCTCGCTGGTTCACCCGCCCGCCACGCAGCAATACACGCTCCAGTATTCGCCAGGGCCGAGTTACTGCGACGATGCACGCTACATCGCGCGAATCTTGGGGACAATACTCGGAGACGATTCTGGCAGTCGGCTCTTTTGGGAGTTGGTGGATACAGGCATGGCAGAGACTGCCGCCACATTCACTCAAGAGTTTCAAGAGTGTGGACTGTTTTGTACGTTTCTCGCATGCGCCCCAGAGCAGCATGACGAAAACTGGAACATCATTCAGGAAATCCTCTCGCAAGGAAAAGAAGTACCCATTACTGCACTCGAATTGGAACTTGCCAAGAACAAGATATGTTCCGGCATGATTTTAGGCTCAGAACGGCCGAGCAACCGTCTATTCTCTGTAGGAAACGCTTGGACAATCCGCCGCAAGTACGAGACCATCCAGGAGGCATCTGAGCACTATAGACAAGTGACGCTTGAATCCGTCCAAAACAGCTTCGAATCGTTATCAAAACGAACTAGTGTAACCGTCAGCGTCGGGCCAGAAGCAAGCAAAACGTAGCCATGCTGATCCCAGTTGCGATTTCCGCAATTAACGTTTCAGATCATCGTCAGATAGCGGGTTAACGTGCGAAAAAAGAAGCCACCATTTCGAGATTAGACCAAGTCAACATCTCGCGAGAAAGGGAATACGCAAACATCGAGTATGTCGCTCCAAGCTTCATGACGGTTCGCATTAAGATTGGTCCGAATCTCGCACAGATGACAGATGAAGCCGTTTTATTGCTCTTCAATCAGTGTACAGTCGCCACCATGCGGAAACAGGACGAATTGGACCCATTTGTTGCTGTGGAAATTCCTCCTGGCAGTCCGCAAGTCCTTGCGAAACCCGACATTGGCTTCTTCTGTTGCGAGAAAAAATGCCTCCAAGTTTCGAATCAATGTACTTGATTTTACCAGTGGATATCGCTATTCTCGAAATGGTCCTCGCGAATCGATAGCAGAATCTCTTCTCTAGCTGCAAAATCTATCGCATTGTTAGTGCTGAGTCGCTTCTAATGCATTGAACACTAAACGTACTTATTTTCGGTTCAGCAACACGAGCATTTCGGAGTAGCGAAAAGATGAATGGTCGCCGATCGATGTTTCGAATCTTGTATTTGTTGCTTCTTTTAATTCCGATATCGTTAGGTTGTGGGGGGAATGGTGGACGGATGCCAATTTCAGGTGTCATCACACTAAAGGGTAAGCCAATCGCGGAAGGAGTCATCGAATTCGTTTCTGATGGCATGAAGTCCGGGACAATTATATCCAAAGGCAAGTATGACATTCCGGCAGATCAAGGCTTAGTTCCAGGCGTCTACAAAGTCCTAATAACGGCTGGGGATGGCCGGACGCCCGTTGATTCTCCCGATGGTCTGCCTGGCCCAACCGGTGCCAATATAGTGTCAAAAGAAACCATCCCAGCTGAATACAACACGAAGTCCAAGCAGGAAGTCACCGTTAAAGCTTCGGCTACAAACAAATTTGACTTTTCCATTCCTTAACCTCGGGTGTTAAACAACTCATCGTAATTTTCCCTTTTCGTAATCAGTCAACTGCAGGCTTTAATTTGGCTTATTCTTAACGATTTTTTGTGTCTAGGAGTTAGTACTATGTTTGTGAAAACAAAATCAAAAGCGTTTACTCTGGTTGAATTGTTGGTCGTCATTGCCATCATCGGAATCCTAGTCGGACTACTCTTACCTGCCGTCCAGGCGGCGAGGGAGGCGGCTCGGCGAATGCAGTGCCAAAACAATCTAAAGCAGCTTGGCCTATCAATGCATAATTATGAAAGTGCATACAAGAGATTCCCAGGTGGAGTTGGCCCGATGGGGTGTTGTTGGGGAACCTGGCAAGTTTCCGTTTTGCCTTTCATGGAACAGACCACGCTTTCTTCGATTTATGTAAATCAAGGAGGGGCCGATTGGGGACCAAGGTACGGAAATGCACTTAACAGGCCAGTCACAAGTTCGAGGATTCCAACTTTAACTTGTCCTAGTGATACCTCCAACGCGCCTATCGGTGCAAGCGCTACGCTCTTGCCGATAACAAGTCATAACTATGGAGTCAATTACGGCAACACAAGCTTCTTTCAATCGACACTTAACGGAATTGCGTTTGGCGGTGCTCCGTTTCGCATTTACACTGGGTCCACCAGTGACGATGGGCCAATAAATCTCGCTCAAGCATTAACATGGACGCGCGTTTACGGCCAACCTGTCAAGCTCGGCGAAATCAGTGATGGTACATCCGGTACCTTGATGGCCTCCGAAGTACTTCAAGGAAGAGGTAACGATTTGCGTGGCTTTAGTTGGTGGGGAAATGCATCTGGATTCGTTACTTATTTGCCTCCCAATAGCACGTTGCCTGATGTAGTTACCGGCGGAAATTGCATATCAACTTTGGTCGGACCTCGCATGCCCTGCGTCACAACCAGTACCGCGACAAGACCGAGAATGATGGGTGCGAGAAGTCTTCACACCGGCGGAGTTGTCGTCGCGTATTGTGATGGGCATATTAGCTTCGTTTCTGACAACGTCGACTATGTTGCTTGGAATGCTACGGGAACCGCTCAAGGAGGCGAAGTAGCCACAGTCGAATAGTGGCCCGCTTTTAGCGGGTGAGTGCCTGGGCCGCACGCGTGGGACTACTTAGTACACCAAACCTTGGTTGAAGGGGAGGCAAGCTCCCCGCAACCGGCTAATAGCTCAATGGCCGAGTTACCTGCAAGAATTGATGTTCAGCATCTGCCTGTCGGAACCAATGGATGAGTTCCTCAGGCACCGGCGCTACTGGTCCACGCCAAATATTTTGCAAGTCGATTTTCGGATCGAGACCGTGCACAAAAAGCCGTAGATTTCGGATCGCAGAACGGGTCAGGCAATCGTCGCACAACTGATTGCACATCAGTCGCAAATATTTTTCGTTGGTCGAAATGGCCGATTCGCCAACGTTCAGTACACGGTCCCCAGGCGCGATGTCGCGCCATGAAAAATGAGGCAGCTTCGACGCCAAGTTTGCCGTCGCCACAATGCGTTCAGGCGTGATCGACTCTAGTAAATCAAATTTCTCCGTGACAAAGTATGTCTTCTGGTACTCACTGATCAGATAATCGGTCGTCGCAATTCGGAGCAAATCCGAATCTTGAGACGGATCAATTAGCAAGCGTGTTGGCTTCGGGGAATTGACGCTAAAAACCGTCTCTCCAGGTGAGGAAAGGATGCCCGCGCCAAACGCTCTAACTCTTCCTTGTTGCATCACCAAACCGAATTCGACCGTGAACCAATAGATGCGTTCGGCATATAGCAGCAGTTCGTCTGCCCTTCTTTGGATAGCCTGGCGAAAGTTGTCGGAATTCGATTGCCCAAATCTTCGATCTCGTTCTTCGTAAATCAGATTTCTCGCAATGCCATGATTTCGCATGACGTGCGCAACGACTGGAATAGTAAAGGTGGCAACGTGGCCAGCTACGTCGTGTCCGATGTCTGGCTCCTGAAGGTAATCTTGCTCTATCGCCCGCATAAAAGTGGTGACTGGAAAAAAACGTTTGCTATGGCATGTAAAGAAAAGTTCTGCAGGAATGATCATGCTGACGGTAGCCAGTTGCCAGCTGGTCTGCTGGTAGATTCTGGCGTTGAGCAAGTAAAAGTCGGGGATCGTCATACCGCCGATCTCAAAGATTGATTCTCCATCAAGATATTCTTGGCATGCGAATTGATGTTTGGTCCTTTGCTGTTCGGCGATCAGGCAGGCCCAACTTAAATGTTCCTGGCGAGTGTAACGATCGTAAAACTGTGAATTGCGATAGGTTCCTAAATCAACTGTGTTTTCGGACAGCGATCCAACCGCGAAGGGAATTCCAGAACGCGCAGCCTCGATATAGGACGAAGCTTTGGCCTCTGCAATGGGATAAGGGACATCCTGCCTGGATAAACACGACTCGAGAGCCTGGATTCTCGATGCAAGGGTGGCTGGTTTCACCGCAGCCAGTTCGATTCCGTGCCGGGCAGCGATCACCAACATTTGCTGCTCGTCGATCTCCGCGTTCATGCCTGCAAATCGATCATCATGGCGACAGCTTCACCGCCCCCTAGGCACAGCGAGGCAACACCGAGTGTTTGGCCACGCGACTGCAGCGCGTGCATTAGGGTGACCAACACACGGGCTCCACTGCATCCAATGGGATGCCCCAAGGCTATTGCTCCTCCATGAACATTGAGCCGATCCGGCGAGATTCCTAATTCTCGCATGCAAGCGATAGTTTGCGAGGCAAACGCTTCATTGATTTCAAATAGATCTACATCTGGGACTTTTCGACCCGCGTGCTGCAGCAATTTTTTGATTGCCCCCACTGGAGCTAAGAACAGGTCCTGAGGTTTCGTCGCGTGTATTGCACTGGCGACGATGCGAAAGGCTGTTTGGTCGGGCACGGATTTTCGGACCGCTTCACTCACGACTACGACGGCGGCAGCGCCGTCGCTAAGCGTAGAGGAATTTCCCGCGGTTACCGTGCCACTCGAGTCGAAGGCGGGTTTCAATTTCGCTAATTTTTCCAGCGACGAATCGGCTCGCGGACCACCGTCCATTAACACCAAGTCATTGTTCGTCGCTGCGATAGCGACGATCTCCGCCGCGAATGCCCCCGAGCGTTGCGCTACGATGGCGCGTTGATGGCTTTGAATCGACCACTCATCTTGCGTACGACGATCAATTCCGAATTCACGCGCAACATTCTCTGCGTAAACGCCCATCGACGCCGAACCATGTGGACAACGCAGTCCATCGGTTTCGATCGAGTCCAATAACGGCAGTTGACCATACTTCCAACCTGTGCGCGAGTTCCTCAACAAGTGAGGAGCCTGGCTCATGCTCTCCATTCCACCCGCAATCACAATGGATTGGTCACCAGCGCGAATGGACCGGTCTGCGAGCATGATCGCATAAAGGCCTGAGCCGCAGACCTTTCCAACAGTCGTACATGCTACCGAATCGGGGATGTCTGCATGAATTGCCGCTTGCCTTGCCGGGGCTTGACCAACTGCCGCAGTCAGTACTTCACCGATGATCACTTCGTCGATCCGCGACGGCTCGACTCTTGCGACCTTCACGGCTGCCCGAATGGCGTGGCCGGCCAGTTGTGGAGCTGTCAAATGCGAAAGTTCGCCAAGGAATCGACCGATTGGTGTTCGTGTTCCCGAAAGTATCCACGCATTGGACATGTCTGCGCCCCTGCCATTTCAACAGATGTTAGAAACCACGGCACAATGCCCGTCTGGATCGCTTCTCAAAGTGCACCAATTCCAATAGCTTATTGTACGCATTGAAAACAAGGACGCGTAGCGTTGATTCTCTTTACAACGAAACCAATTGCTTCCCCATCATGGCCTCCGATGACGAAACGGTCCTTTGGACACCAAGCGAATTCGCGATATCGCATGCAAACATTACAAAGTTCGCTGCATTTTTTAGAACTTCAAGCCTGCCTTTCATGGGGTATAGCTATGAAGAACTACATGCGGCTAGCGTGCAGCAACCCGACGATTTCTGGTGTGCGGTTTGGCGATTTTGTGAAATTGTTGGCGACATGGGAGACAAAGTCTTCGTTCCTGGGAAACGCCTAACAGAATGCAAATGGTTCCCCGACGCAAAACTGAATTTTTCGGAGGTTATCCTCAAGCCCGCTAAACTTGTTGATTTGAATTTCGCTGATTCGATTGCGTTGGTAGCAAGGAATGAACGAGGCGATCGCATCACACTTACACGAAAGCAACTGTTCGAGCGTGTTTGCCAAGTTGCTCACCTTTTGGAAGAAAATGGGGTTGGGCCGGGAGATCGTGTCGCAGCTGTTCTGCCCAATATTGCAGAAGCAGTCATTGGACTTTTGGCCACGGCAGCGATCGGGGCAATTTGGTCATCCTGTTCGCCCGAGTTTGGTGACGATGCCATTTGCGATCGTTTTGGACAAATCGAACCCAAAGTGGTAATCACGGCTGCGGAATGCCAATATGGAGGCAAGTCTATCTATCCCATCCTCAAAGTTGTGCGCACGTTGGCTAGGCTTCCTTCGGTTACAACACTCTTGGTCGTAGGCGAGGTCATCTCAGATGGGACCACGGTGGATGGAACTTCGGTGAAACAATTTGCTTTGGATCCCATTTTCCAAAAGCCGATTCGTGCATTGCCTTTCGTGCGACTTGCATTCGACCATCCGCTATGCATTGTCTATTCCTCAGGTACAACGGGAGTTCCTAAGTGCATCGTGCATGGTGTCGGCGGGACCTTGCTCCAACATGGCAAAGAGCACGTACTCCACTGCGATCTCAAGATAGGCAAATTGCTTTTTTACTACACGACCACAGGATGGATGATGTGGAACTGGTTGGTGAGTGGACTTGCGTCGGGCGCATCCATCCTATTGTACGACGGTTCCCCGTTTGCAAACGGGCCTGAAACACTTTGGGAGATTGCAGAAATGGAGGGTGTGACGCACTTCGGGGCTAGTCCTCGCTACTACATGAACCTGGAGAAAGAGGGCTATAAGCCCGCCGAGAACTTCGACTTGGCTCGATTGCAATGTGTGATGTCGACCGGCTCTACGCTGTTGCCGGAATCGTTTGACTGGATATACAACGCAATTAGCCCGAGCATCTCGCTCGCTTCTATTTCTGGGGGGACAGATATCCTTTCTTGTTTTGTTTTGGGCAATCCAACCTTGCCTATCGTCCGCGGGCAAATCCAATGCAAAGGTCTAGGCATGGATGTTCGCGTTTTCAACGACGAGGGCCAAAGTGTCGTTGGAATTCCTGGCGAGCTTGTTTGTGCGGCTTCGTTTCCAAGCATGCCCGTGTGCTTTTGGAACGACCCCGAACGCAAGAAATACCATGCAGCCTATTTTGAACGCTTCGATGACGTATGGTGCCATGGTGACTGGGCTCAAGAATATTCCAACGGTGGATTTGCAATCTTCGGCCGTTCGGACGCAACCTTGAATCCAAGCGGAGTTCGCATCGGTACCGCGGAAATCTATCAACAAGTAGAAGCATTCCCAGAAATCGCGGAATGCCTCGCCACGGTACTTCGACGCGATGGTGACGAACAAATTGTTCTGTTTGTAAAAATGAAAGGAGGCAAACAATTGAGTCAGGAGCTTCGGGCGGCAATTCGCCAACGGATCCGGGAAAGGTGCTCTCCTCGCCATGTGCCAATGTTCCTTGCGGCCGCTCCCGATTTGCCTCGTACGATCAGCGGCAAACTATCTGAGATCGCCGTTCGAAGCGCAATCAATGGGAGCCATCTCGGTAACTCAGGTGCCCTTGAAAATCCAGCATGCTTAGAATTTTTT
>JANLRK010000321.1:0-10415 GCA_031361585.1 Pirellula sp.
AAAGTATTGGCGTAAGAATTAGCACCCGTGCGACGCTCGGCTATCAATCGATCTGAATTATCGTAAACCCACGTCACTCGAGCGCCGCTTGCCTCCAGAACGCCTAATCGATTACCGACGTTATCGTATTTGTAGTCGAACATAGACCTGCTGTGCGTTGTCCAGTCTTCGGCTTCCAGCGCGTCGCCAGCGCGCCTTATTGCGGTTGAGAGATTGTGCAGCCCCGAGGCAGTCATCTTTGTAAAATCAACTACGGTCGGATTGATTGCCGTAAGCAACTTCATGGCTTCGATTGAGGTTCTGTACCTCTCAGCTGCTTCTGAGTATTTCTTTTCGCCATTCCACTGGCAGCGAACGGGCGACCAAGACTTTTTGCGCCAGCCGAAGTAGCCGCGGAAAGTAACGTGAAAAAATTTCCGTCGCCGATTTTGAATCTCCTTTCTGCAAGGACTGAAACAAAAGGGAAACGGAACCCAAGGAGTCTTCGCTCATCGTTTTATTTGAATTCGGTTCGACTAAATTTTGCGTCGGCTTCCACGCGTGAAGACGTTTTGATTGTGTGCAATCACCATCTCCATCATATCGCATGGCGATTGCAAAACGCCGGTCGCTCTCCGCAGCCAGCGCGTTCGCACAAAGTTTTAATGACATCGAACTCAGATCTTCACTCGAAAGACCCGGAAAAATCGCGGCGTTCAAACACTTGATCGATGAATGGTTTGTGACCGGAGGGGGCGAAGTGTTGCAAAACCCACAATGCCACTTGGCCCGGCGTGCCATGGATGCCCCTCGAAACTACTTCGCAGTCTTCGTCATCCACGCCGAAATGGTCGCGGAGTTCGTACAGAAGTTTGCCCGAGAATTTGCTCGGCAATGGTGGAACGATGTCCAACCGCTACTTGTCAACGAAGACGCAATCGGTCCCGCGATCAATCCGTTCCAAGAACTTTTCTACAAGCAGTTTGGTGGAAGTCCCAAAGTTGGTTGAGCATCGCTTGTTCTTTCAGTCTTGCTTGAGGCGTGCATGCGTTCCGATAGGCAACTGAATCCGATAGGCAAGCGAGGAGGTCGTCCGCCCACTTGCGTCGCTGTTGCTCGGTTATGTGACGCTCCCGTTTGGCATGTTCCAAGTCGAAAGCATTGCAATCGCTTTGATGATTATCTGTCATTTTGGAGAATTCCACGCAAGTGATGAATCCGCTCTTTCTTTTGATAAACTTCCGGCAGCGCTACCTGGCATTCCAACAGATCGCGTGCGGAGAGCAATCGAATCTGCAAGTCGTTGCCTACCTCGAAAAGGACCGATCTTTGCTTTGCGTCGGCAAAGTTTGAAACGCCCGGCAATGAAAGAAAAATGTCGACAAGGCCGAACTTTGTTAAAAGGCAAAATACGCTTTGTCCCCAAAGCCAACCTTGGGGTTTCTCGGTTACTGGCCCCCAGTCGTCATCGCGTTTACCCCACTCAGCGCCCAGTTCCTGCAACGCCTCTTCGCACGCTTTTCTATTCGCGGGCGTATCGTCGATCAATAAATCGATGTCCTGCGTCGTAACTGGTTTGTGTGCCAGAAAATAATTTAAGCCACCGATCAATAGGAAGGAAACTTCGTTCCGATTCATGGCGAAAAAAACGCGTCGATAATCGAAGGGCAACTGCTCCATGAGATTCCATCAGGTTTGAAATTTCGCAATCTAATTTTCGCGCAATTTACTGATTGTATCGAAGCTTTTTTCCACATGCACGGTCAAAAGTGAATGGTCATCGAGAAAACTCGGTTTCGCGATACCGTGGGAAGGCTTCTAGCCTGTCGCTATTTGTATGGAAAAAATGGATCACGCATTGATGATAAATGGTGCATCTCAGGGCGGTGACAGGCTGTATCATCGGCAAACCATCCCCAGCCTGCGGCATCGCGATCGATCTGGATGACGTTGCCACGAACAAGTCCAAGGAGATCGCCCCCGAGATCATCAAAATGGAATTCAACGGACCGCAGACGTTCAAGCGAGCCAATGGCTAGTCCACTGACGGCCCACCTAGCAATTGCGGCATTGAAGATTGCGGCCAATTGGAATTCCGAAGGCAGTATGGAATCGTTTGCCCTTGATGTCGCCGTTACTGCACGTAACAATTGAGTCTCGTTTTTTGCAACGGCATTGAGACCAACCGCTGTGGTCAAAAAATCGTAGGTAATTCCGTCTGCTGGATCGAGATCTACTATCTGCGCAAATTCGCCGGTATGCGAACTGAAGGTCAACAGTGGATAGCGTTCCCCGGCTGCCGGACGATCGGCGTAGGTTGGATCCAGTTGAACGAAGTCGACTTCCAGCTTGGTGGTCCTTTGAAGGGCGGATCCAAATACTCATCCAGCAATCCGAATGTATGACCAAGTTCATGACTGACAGTATTCGCGACGTACTGAGCAAACGACACAGACGATTCAAAGTTAACGTTTATCGCTACGCCGAACGATCCCACGTTGGCAATATGCCCATTCAATTCCTCAGCAAGCACCCAGGCCTTTGCAGCACGCGGGGCGTTCGGGTCTCGCAAAATTGGCGCAATCACAATACCGTCTATGAATTCGTCTTCAGTCAGGTCGGCATCTCTGTCTGCGAAACCAAAAACGGGATTACCGGATTTGTCGGCACCGCATGCCCTTCCATCATTGACGGTTACGAAAGTGTCACACCATGTCATAGTTACGTTGCCGCCAGTGTCCACGAATCGGTAGGCACCATGTCCCTCATCCACAGGATTGTAGTCGGCCCTCACTGCCGCTAGTAATTCGTCCCCTTTACGATTCAGGAACGCATCGAAATCCATGTCCTGTAGATATTGAATGCTAAATTCATGATCTGCTGTGTGAGGTACACTGTCCGGCCCAAAATTGTCTCGTTGCTGAGGTAAGTATGCCTTAAATTCGGATTGGAAACGGCCTGACGCAAACCTGATGTTGGCATATCTTGCGTCATCACCATTTCCAGCGATTCGATGAAAAGAGATCGCCGGCGTCGCAATTTTCTGGCGGACCGAGAAATTCGACGCGAGGGGCTGGTTTTCGCGTTCAGCGGATATTGTTTTGACGAAGACATGAAAGACGGTACTTTTGAGCGAATAAAATAGCGAGTGAGTCTCCCTTTCACTACTGTTCACTCAACGCATTCATCCACGACAATTCCAGAAATATTTTTGTGGGCTAGGCATTTGTGGGATAGGCTTCCAGCTCTTCCAGCCTGTCGCCCTTTTAAGATTTTGGCAGCGATTCCCAGTGAGCATGGCTTTTCTTGGCAGCGAAACGGAACGGAATGGTTCGCCCCGCTGTCGATTTGATGTTCGGCATATTTTAAGTGGTTTTGGATAGACTTCGATGTTCGGTTTGGATGATCGCGCATGAAAGGTCGACCTCTCGGTCAAATCGTAAATGTCATTCTGACTGTGCGCTGCGAACGAGTTCCTTGAACGTCTTGCGTAGTGACTTGTGCAAGTACCGTGCGAAAGTTCCGTCCAATTTGCGAATAGCGATCAACTCGACGACGTCTGCAAAGTCCTTGTGGGTACGTCGTAAGCTTCCGGCTCCAGATGCAATTTTCATTTCAATCAAGCGAGACAGTTTCACCACAGTGAGCCCCTCGCGCACTTCGATGTTTAACTCACCGTCTGGTTTAGGAATTTTGACTTCCGAATCATTTCCCGCTTTTTCGCCTGAGATTAGAAACTGTACGGCAATACCACTGGGGCTGCGGAACTCTTTGTCGATTTCGTCCCATTCGTAGTCTGAAGCGAGAAGCAATTCTTTGATCTGGGCCGAATCCTCGGGGTTAACGATGATATCGACATCGGTTGTGTTGCGTTGGTATCCATGTAGGCAAACCGCGACGCCACCGCATATGGAATGTGGGATTTTGGCTTGCTGAAATAGCTCGTGACATGAAACTGCGATTTGCCAAAGCGATTCGTTGCCGAGCATACTGTATGCCCTTTCCGCTGTGATCATGTTTATTGGGTCCTTTCGTTCCGATTATAACAGTATACGCGAAGTCGATCGCACCTGCCAAAACTTAGGTTGCCGATCGAATTAGCGGTTGTCCAACGAGCTGTTTTGGCGCAAACCAGCTGGCCAATTTTGGGTTGAGCCGCTGGCGCAAGCCGCGTTTCCTGTTCTAATTCATTGCGTCGCGGCTAGCGCCTGCGGCGCAATTTGCCCCTAACCCCCGACTCATTCGTTATCATCATGATGCAACTTGGTTTTGTAAGTGCGATTCTTCCCGATCTTTCTCTCGAACAAGTATTTGATGTCGCGGCATCGATCGGATATCGATATGTCGAGGTCATGTGTTGGCCGCCGAGCAAGGCGGATCGACGCTATGCGGGTATCACACACATCAATGTCGTAGGCCTTAACGATTCATCCGTCTCAGCCATCAAGAATCTTGTAAAATCGACCGGAGTACAAATCAGCGGCCTGGGATACTACCCAAATTGCCTAGCACCGGACGCTGCTGAAGCCGAGCGAAGTGTCGAACACCTTAAGCAAGTTATCCTAGCTGCTCCGAAGCTTGGACTCACTCAGGTTAATACGTTCATCGGACGCGATTGCACCAAAAGTGTGGACGACAATTGGCCACGGCTCATGACCACATGGAAGCCGATCGTCGATTTAGCCGAGAGCTGTGGCGTTCGGATTGGGATCGAGAATTGCCCGATGTTGTTTACTAAAGACGAATGGCCAGGCGGGAAGAACATCGCATCGTCGCCTGCCGTGTGGCGACGTCTTTTTAGTGATCTGGGAAGTCCAAATTTAGGGCTCAACTACGATCCATCGCACATGATTTGGCAGTGCATGGATTATTTAAAACCGATGAGAGAATTCATCGATCGAATTTTTCATGTGCACGCTAAAGATGTGCGTATCGATCGTCATCTGCTCAACGAAGTTGGGATCTTTGCGCACCCAAACTTATACCATTCGCCGAAGCTGCCGGGACTTGGGGAAATCGACTGGGGGCAGTTCTTTTCAGTCCTTGGCGATGCAGGCTACCAAGGTCCCGTGTGTGTAGAGGTCGAAGATCGTGCATACGAGTCATCGCTCGAAAATCGCAAAGAGTCCTTGGCTCAAAGTTTTCGATACTTGAGTCAATATGTCGGGCGGTAAGTATGTCAGGCGGTAAGTATGTCAGGCGATAAGCAAGGCCGGCGATCTTTCCAAAGCTGAAAGCTGAAAGCTGAAACGAAATTACTTTCCGAATCGTTGGGCTTCAGAAGCGCCCAAAACCAAGGCAGTTTGCGAATGCAATCAAAACTTCGGCACAGCGATAATTGCCTCATCCAGGGCACCCTCAACGCATCCACCAGGAGAATTGATCCCTAAGAGGCGAGAAACTGTCGGAGCGAGTTGAGCCGGGCTGACGCGACGCTCGTATCGCCCAGGAGCTATCCCATTGCCGAGAAGTAGTAGGGGTACGTTCGTATCGTAATGCCAAGGGCTGCCATGCGTAGTTCCTTTGGATTTAGCATTTACGGCCGTGCTCCCAGGAATCGAGTATGGGGTATAGACGAACAAGACATCTCCGCTGCGACCGGGGTGGAAGCTAAGTCGCAATTGTTGCATGAGCCGAGCATTTCCACCGCCAAGAAGCTCTTCTCGCGTCGCTGCGCCCGCAACATAAGGCTGTGAAAGAAGCCAATCCCGAACGATACGTTGGGCCGCAACTAGCAATTCCCCTCGCATCTTGGAGTGCTCATGATTTAAATACACCTGATTCGAGTCTAAGTCGAGTATGACTTTTTCTGAATCCTCCGCCGTTGCCGCACCGAGTTGTAGTTCTTTTCGAATCATCGCATCAAGGCGTTCTCTCACTATCTTCAATTCGCCAAGTGGATTGCGCTTTGCAATTGGTATCTGCATTCCTGATTGCGGTTGCTTAGCAATCAATTCAGGAATCGGCGCGACGCCGTGGTCTGAAGTGATTGCCAATGTCCAACGGCCGACACCGACCTTTTCATCCAGATACTTCGTGAAGAGGGCCAACTGTCGGTCTGTACGGTACGTCATATCCTCGACTTCGAAACTCATTGGGCCAAACGCATGGCCAATATAATCATTTGACGAAAAGTTGATCGCCAGGAGATCTGGGATATCGTCAGCGCCAAGTTTCTCGTTGTCTATGATTTCACGCGCGGCCAACAATGTGTATTCGTTTCCGAACGGTGAGAAGAGAACTTGCTCGCCGAATTTTTCAGGAGTCAACTCACCTTTCTTGGCCAACGCATGTGGGAATGCGGCAGAGAATCCGACTGGAGGATTTTCAAATTCGTTGTCATCCTCCCCTTGGTTGTGATACCTCTCTTTAGGAAGGGCGAGCTCCCAAGTTTTGCCTCGATACTGATCGATAGCGTTGCCTTGGTTTAGAACTCTCAGATAGCCTGGCAAATCATTACGGTAATACGACGAAGTAACCCATTGGTTTTTCTCGAGCCAATAAGCGGCGTTGGCGCGATGGCCGGACATTAGGATTGCCGCTCTGTCCTTGATCGCTACGCCAACTACCTTGGCTTTTCCATTGGTCGCCAGCCTCAGACAATCTCCGACCGTATCTACGAGCAACACGCGAGGCGACATCGGTTTCTCGGATGGTAACCCGATCACCTCCACAGTCGGATCTGAAACACAATACCGCGAAGCTCCAGAAGCACGATCGAACCATTGGTTTTCGATCACACCGCTGGTGCATGGATAAGCGCCTGTAAGTTGAACTGCGTGGCCCGGAGCTGTATAAGTGAACGCATGAGCATGATGGCAATTCGGAAACCAAGCTCCGCTTTGAATGATCGATCTGAACACGCTCTCTTGAGGATCGGTTGAGAAGTTGTCTTGAAATCGAATCAAATAATCCTGGCAAAACTGATCGACGCTAACGACCACAATCAATCGCGGGTTGTCCGATACGTAGGACTCAGCCCACGTCGAGCTTCCAAACAAGCCAAGTGTCGCTATCAGCCAACCGACCATCCGCATGCCGTTTGATCGTGAATGGTAAAACCCGGAATGCATGGAGATAATCCTGATGGAGTTGAAAGCACGATCTAAAGCAAGTGCCCTGAACGGAAAGAAACCCTTTGCTCGGGACATTCTCACTTGCATAAGTGTATCTGGCAAGACGCACTTCAAGCGGCCCACTCCGACGAAGGTAGGTCGCACGTGCCGAGCGCATCATTAACCAAATCTTTTTGTCTTCAGTAGCGATCGTGCTCAATGAACTCGCGCTCAATGAAACGGTGCTCGTGCTCGGGAAAGACCCTGCCAAACGGATTGACTGTTTCAAATACGATTTGAAGTATTTTCAAATGTTTCGTCGAAGCGTGCAGCGTCTGCGGCCGATGGCTTCGATGGGACGAACACCATGGGGCCCTTGCTGTCGAAAACCAGCTTCCCCTTGGGTGCGAATACGAAGCTCAACAAGGATAAAATCAAAGATACCATCGCGATCATCACTGCGGGAATTGCGATCCACCAGGTCCATGCTTTGGTCAGAGCCACTATCGCTAACAACCCAAAGGCTCCTGCAATAGCCAGGCAAGTCCAGCGGAATAAGAGGTTGATCAGAAACTCGACCACTCTTGAAATGTCCTCTGATGTCCCGGGGCGCGGTTTTAGATCCTCCGATTCGTTTTCTAACATTGCTTCTCCCGAGGATAGCGCTGGGAGACTGCTTCTGTCCAGCCAAAGCCAAACTCGATTGGAGCCTCGTTCTCCCGACATCCTATTTCTTCTTCGCTACTTGTCCAAGTAATTCTTCCAAAAGTTTTTTCAAATGTGTGCTATTCACATCGTTGGCGACCACTGTTCCCTTTGAGTCAATCAGGATCACCGGCATGCTGCCACCTAGATCAATAGCCAATTCGTTGAACAGTTTCGCAGGACCATCGGTTCGACCAATGCTGGTCAACGTTTGCCAAGGATTCTTCGCCAATTCCATCGAGTTATCGAGATCCTTTTTGGTGTTGTCCAAGTTCAATCCGACCACGACCAGTCTCTCTTGGTACGTTTCGTACACCTCTTTGACGCTAACCGGTACTCCGGCACCCGCATAATAGAAGTAAAGAACGATAACCTTGCCTCGATGATCCTTGATATCCCACTCCATGCCATCTGTGGTCATTCCATGTAGATCCAACGTTTGGCCAGGAAGACTCATAAAACGCATTCGCCCACGATTCCTTGCTGCCAGTTTCTGAACGACTTTCGCTGAAACAGAACTCTTCGAATCTGCAAATACTTTTGAGAAGCTTTCATACACCTGACGTTCCTCTGGCCTGTTTTCAAGACTCTTCGCAATGAATTCCGCCTTGATTCCATCTTCGGCTGATAGCTTTGATCCTAAGTCAGCAAATCGCTTGAGAAAGTTGGCGACAAGCCGTTGGCGATCTCGATCGCCTAGTCGGAATATATGGTTCATTTGGAAGTCGACAATCTCATCCTCGTTGTCGGAGATGTCGAAAATCTCCAAAGAGTATTTTCCGATTTGATCGTTTACTCCTTTTACCTTGCGGCTGCCACCTCCCTTTACCGTTACAGCATGTTCCCCATCTTTTTCACAAGCGTAAATCAACCGGGTGAGCCCCTGGTATTCGGGCTTTGGATTTGCTCCTACCTCTGGGCTGGTTTCCTTTGCAAGGTCTTGCACACTTAAGTCGACCGAAAAATCTTTGCTGACAAGTTCGATCCGATAGACTCGTCCCGCCGACAATTTGGCCGGGTGTACGTTGAAGTAACGTGGATAAAACCCAGGTTCCTTGTCGCTCTCTGTGGTTAGTACACCGTCCAGTTTAAGAAACAGCTTGGGATCATCGGCCGACACTAAAAAAGCAAACATTGTCATCAAAGCTGCAAAAAAAAGAATTGTCAAACGCATCAATAGACTCCTTGAGAAGTTTTTGCTGTGAAGGGAAGTTCAAGGCAGAAGTGAAGGCGGACAAGATAATTGTGCAGCTATGATGATTGACGATGCGTACGGGATAGCTGGCTTGTTAAGCTTGTGGGATTGAGGATCAGGCCGTTTACGCCAAGGATTGTTGCGTATGGGACAAACGAGGTCAATGTAGGCTGTGGTAGTTTATCACGCTGCAACGAGCGATTGGCAGTCAAGAAGTTACGCCATCCGAACTTGCACTAGAACCCAACGATAAAAAAGGAGACAAGAGGTCGTGAGTCTATATCTATTGCACTTCCGGAAAAAGACGCTTCTGCCGAGCTTAGTTGCAACCAATTGGTTTCGTACGAGCCCCTAATCCAGCGTCGGCTCAACCGAGATGAGTTCTTGCGCCTGCGCTTTGCATACTCTGGCTTAAGGCCAATACATTTAGTTTGGGTTCGAGCCTCGAAAAAAAATCGGACTCTCAGCAGCCTTCAGCACGAAACAAAGCACTCGACGGACTTAAATAAAGCGAGTCGATTCAGATTTGAAAGTTTTTTCAAAAAGTTATTGACTTGCCTACGGAGTGTCGGTAATAATACCTACAGACAGTAGGGAATCATTCACTGGGAGAGGCAGAGCATGGCGAAACCGGATTCTACACCGCTGACTGAAGCACAGCGGGAAATTATGGAAGTTGTTTGGGACAACGACGAAGTCACTGTCAGCCAAGTGCGAGACGAACTCGCACAAAAGCGAGACGTTGCACGGAACACCATTCAAACCATGATCGTGCGGTTGGAAGAGCGGGGTTGGCTCAAGCACCGCGAAGAAGGTAGGACGTTTTGGTATTCGGCCAATCGACCTCGCGCTGCGTCACTCGGAGTCAAAGTGGCTCAAATGATTGATCGACTCTTTGGGGGCTCGCCAGAAGAAATGGTGACCGCGCTGATGGAGTATCGCGGACTCTCGGCAGAAGAAGCCGACCGAATTCGAAACATGATCGATGCGGCCGATTCCAAAGAGATTCCTAAAGTTACTGCTAAGTCGCCTAAGAAAAAGGGAGAGCGATCATGAACTGGCTCCAGGCATCTGGTTTTTCTGAACAAGCCTCCGTGTTGGGACTGAACGTTGTCATTCATGCCACGGTGTTGGCTGCCGTTTCATTGCTCGTTTCGCTATCGCTTCGCAAAGCGGCAGCCATGCGATATTGGGTGCTCTGCTTCGGCTTGGCGCTGGTGTTGCTAAGCCCCGTGACCTCTGCTTTGATTCAGGCGACCGGGAGCAGTTGGCTGAAGTTAAAGGTAACGCCAGTTTCAGTACCTACATCCAGAACCCTGGATTCGGAAATCCATAGTTCGATAGTCAACGCCAAGCAACCGACCGAAGCTGATCAGCCCCTGCTCGTCAATTCTTCAGAAATTGGGGCTGTTCCTGAACAAAGTGTCAATGTAAACGGCCCTGCATTGGCCAATAGTGCAGCGATCCTGGCGGAACCAATC
>JANLRK010000407.1:0-41626 GCA_031361585.1 Pirellula sp.
GATCAGGAGTACAATTCATTGATAGGTTGAAAGTCGACATAGTTCGTGCCTGACGCGGATTCTACAAAGTGAAATGCCCGTCCAGAGGGAGTCTGTTCGACCTTTTTTGTCCAGTCAATTCCCATCGCAGAATAAATCGTACATGCGACATCTTCCATGTAGATGGGCCTAGCTGGAGACCAACCAAATTCTTTAATCGTTCCGCCTGTTGCATCCGTCCTGCCAATGACGCCACCTCGCACTATTCCCCCTCCGACGAACATACCGCAATGTGCGTGGATGAAGTGTTCGCGGCCTGCTCTCGTCGCACTAATATCACCCGGCGTTCTACCAAATTCACTCATGCAAACTATCAGTGTTTCATCCAAAAGCGACTTGGACTGAGTGCGCGTTCCGGGCAAGGCATCCAAGTCGAGAACAAGCGAGGTAAAGGCTTTGTCCAATTCACTCATCAAAACGGGATGATTGCGCGAGCCAGGCTTGTAGATATCGCTATGATGATCCCAACCGCCATGGCTAGCAAGGATAAATCGCGTCCCCGCATCGGCTCGCAGTAAGTTCCTTGCAAGTGCTAGCGACGTTCCAATCGACGATTGGCCATATCGCGATTTGTCGTCTTCGTTGATAGTAAAAATATCAGGGACGCGAGGATCGTTCATGATATTCCACGCGCCTCGATAATATTGGTGATAGTCGAGAAAACTGCGATCGACGCCAGCTTGGTTCTGTCGTAGCCCTTGATCTAAAGTTTGAAGCCGACTCCAGCGTCGCTGTATGGTTTCTGCCATTTCTTTGCGAGGGGCGAGGTCGGGTGGGCCTTTATCGAACGAGAGATTCAGTGGCCCAAATTCGGCCGAAAGAAATCCATTGTTGATTAGACCTGCTTGATTTCCGGACATATTCATCGAGATGTAGGCAGGAAGCGAATCAGTTGAGCGGCGCTCATCTGCGAGTTCATGGCAGACCACAGCGCCAACCGCAGGCACCTCCTTCGAAAGCGCCGGGTTTAGCGGATGACCCGTTTGGATGTAGTATTGAGCGCGACCGTGAACGGCATCCCACGCGGCCATCGAACGTACCACACTTACTTTGTCCAATATTTTCGGAAGATTCTGAAATACGCCGAGCGGTAAGCTAAGACCGTTACCGCAGGCTTGGATATCAAAAAAATTGGGGGTCCAGGATCCCTGCTTTGCGTCGAGCGAATCCAGTTGACTCATGCCACCCTCAAGGTTTATGAAAATCACTTGCCTCGCACTACTGCGTGGCACTTGATCTTGACTTGCCTTGACGCGCATAGTGGCCATCCATGGCAGTGAACCTCCGACCACGCTTAGTCCGCCTAGCCGAAGCAATTCTCGCCGTTGCAGGAAAAAAGGAGATCTATTGATGGATGAATGTGTCACGGTCAAACACCTATGAAGTAGTACGGAAATGCTTCTCTTTGAAACACGAACGACTGCGTCTCGGCCAAGCGTAAACAATTGAGAACAAGCATTGAATTGCAGTCTGGCTAGTAATTGAATAAGAAGTCGAGCTTGTTCAACAAGCTCCATTGCAGGTCCTCAATTCCAATCTTTCGATTCTCGGCAATCCAAGGTCGCGCGATTTCTCGTTCCTGATTTGTTGGTTTGCGAGACAAGGATCGCAAAAACATTGCTTCAATGATTTGATCACCCGTTAGCGATGAATCGAGCAAGGACTTTAAGAAACTTTCACCGGTTGCGGTCACGCGACTGGTAACAAACTTGCTATTCATCATCATCATCGCTTGGAGAATCGATCCGTTTTTGGCTGGATTCGCCCATTCCCGGTTTGATTGCCCGAACGTTCGCAGCAGTTGTTTCGCATCCCCGTCGCCGATGTTCTCCGGCGTTGCCGCCTGTGTCCAATAACGAAGAGCGCTTTGAGGTGTTCCGTAAAGCATGTGCTTGCGAGGGTAGTCGGGATAGACTCCAGTCGCTTCTACGATGGCATCGTGAAGTTCTTCAGAACTCAACATGCGAACAAAGTGTCGGGAAAAGTATGGCGCGTACGACGCTTGCCATTCCTCGTCAAAATGAGCCGAAAGCTGATACGCAGAGGATTGGGTAATGACTTTCATCAAGGACTTAAGGCTAAAGTGGTTGTCAGCGAAGTATTTCCCAAGCTCTTCTAAGAGTTGAGGATTCGTCGGTTGAATGGTCCACGGAGCCGGTGGCGGATTTGTTGGGTCCTGTCTGGCAAGATCAAAACCGTCGACTGGTTCAACAATGCCGATGCCGAAAAACTCTTTCCAAAAGAGATTGACGGTAGCTTTCGCAAATTGAGGGTGCGATGTGAGCATCTTTGCAAATTGCGTACGCAATGGTCGATTTTGCTTCGCGGTCTCACCAGTCAACATAAACGTTGGTTGGACTGTTTCGCCGTTTCGATGCAGTCGTACCGAACTGGCAGAATTGCAATCGTAACCTGTACCGTCTTCCGAAATCGTAAAGCGATCTTGAAACGGGACGATACGAACTCTCGTCTTCCCGAAAAACGCAGCCATGGCCCAAAGATCTTCACGCTTCTTTTTAGAAAGTCCCAAATCGACGTTTTCTAAAAATCCCGCTCCTCCATGGCAGGAAATGCATTGGAAATTGATGCCAAGAAAGAACTTCGATGATTGAACGACAATTTCATCAGCGGTATCCTCGTGCCGGTCCGAATACATAGTATCACCAGGAATATGCAGTCGAGCCAAATATCCTGAAGGAGCTGCATCGGGCATCCATACCGAGCCAGATGCATTGGCCGTCAAAAGCTCCGAGACTATTTGATCGTATGGTTTATCTTCGCTCAGTTTTTGTCGAATCCACTTGTCTAAATTCTCCGTCGCAGGATTGCCGATTCTATTTGCGCAGTTTCGGAACAGGTCACCGTACCAATAGGCCCATTTATCGACCCATGCGTCCGAGGCAAGCAGACGTTCAATTTCCTTATCTCGCTTGCCAGTCGTGGGGTCACCGACGAACATTGCGACTTGATCGGGCGTCGGTATTCTTCCCGTCAAATCCAAATGAACGCGTCGCAGAAACGTGTAGTCATCAGATAGTGCCGCGTGAGGAATTTTGTTTTGGTGCATCGCTGCAAACAAATGTTCGTCGATGAGACTGCGATGTATCATTTCGGGATTTGTGTTTGCCGGCTTGGGCAGATTTGCGATCACGGAAGCAGTCTGCTCGCTGATTTCTGTATCAGGGCGCGCTCGTACGACTTTGTCTGGCGCGTGTTCCGCGTCGTTCGGCAGTTTCGCAATCGGCTTTTGCCCAGTCGCATCTGCTTGAGCGAAAACGGACGAAGTTCCGAAGAAGATCACATGCAAGGAGAGCCAAATCGCACGCGAAATATGAACAGAGGAACACGATACCAATAACATTCTTCCGAATAGAACTGCGTTCATTTAGAGCGTACCCTTTCCGATTGGGGGATTTCCAACTCCGAGTGAGTAGTCGAGGGATCTGCGTGCATCGTTACTGTAACAATCCTACCATCTTTCTTGAGCAGACGAATTGATCGACTTCCGCGATCGCAAAAATACAGGCCACCATCGGGGGCGACCGCGATTTTTGCAGGAACATTCAGCGTTGCATTCGATTCATTCTGATCTGTAATGGCAAGCCGTTTACCGGAATAGCTGGGTTGCCCAGAGCCAGCCACGGATACGACGACACCGTGTACAACGGAGCGAATGCGATGGTTTCCGCTGTCAGAAAAATAGAAAAAACTGGGGGAGACGACTGCTAGATCCAAAGGCGAAAAAATTTTCGCTTTGGTGGCTAAATCACCGTCACCGGAAAAGCCCGCTCCGGCATCGTCCGACCCTTTTCCAACTCCGCAAACGGTCTCGATTATGCCCTCAAGTGATACTCGCCGAATTCGGCTGTTGCCAAAGTCGCTGATTAAGAATCCGCGGTCGTCGTTGTCGAAGGCAACCGCCATCGGCAGGCTGAGTTGAGCCGACGTTGCAAGTCCGCCATCGCCCGAAAGCCCCGCTTCCGAACCAGCTACTGTTGTGATGGTGCCATCGATTCCGATTCGCCGAATCACATGATTGTAGGTATCCGCAACAAGAATGATACCCAGACGATTGACTGCAATACCTTGCGGGTTGTTCAAGCCCGCTTCAATGGCAGGTCCTTGATCGCCGCTGAATTCTGAAGCGCCGTTCCCAGCAATCGTGGTTACCGAGAGAGTTCGCAGATCCACCTTGCGTATACGATGATTGTTGGAGTCCGCAATCAAAATAGCGTTGCTCGAACTGAGCAGTTTTAAATCGTTGGGTGCATTGAAAGTTGCTTGCGACACATGTTGGCCATCACCCGAGTAATTCGCTTGGCCGGTACCACCCCAGAAGGTCAATAGACCCGACGGTTTACAATGCAAAATGCGATTGGATTCGATATCCGAGACTAACAAACTACCGTCCGACAGTATTGCGATTCCATTCGGTGCTGATAGCGCCGGCGTTTCCTGACCATCTCCTGTTGCACAACGACTGAGTGTTATAGCGCCGATGAAGGCGAGTTGTAGGGTTTGCGACCAGTTTTTGAATTGCATTCTCTCTCCGCCCATCGAACACTAGGTCAAACACTGAACGACAATCATTCTATTCTAAAGTGGCGGCGAGCGGCCAATCCAGTAGGACAAGCCTGCGATATTTCTAAATCCAGAACATCGCCTTGCGGGTTAAACAGGTTGCAACTGTTTAGTGATCGTGATCAAGATGTTTTTGAACATTGGAGTACGGGACTGAGGGTCTACGGTTCTTGAAACCAGCACGTTGGATTCTGGATAATACATCATCGCATTGCCGTCTCGAATCTCTTCGAATGCTCGAGCCATGATGTTGTGCATTCTGCCTGTATCGCTACTCACCGTTACGAGCTGATCATTTTGCAACCCCATACGTTCTAGGTCCTTAGGATTGATTAGGATGACGTCACGACGGTCTTGATTGCGATACAAGTCGTAGTCTTCGTAGACCACAGTGTTAAATTGCCCTTCGCTTCGGACCGTCATCATACGAAGTTGGTTTTCGGCCAAATGCGTTAAATCGGGTAGTTGGTGCGTGAAAAGTTTTGCTTTGCCGTCCTGTGTGGCGAAACTGGGCGCATGGTAGGTTCGCCCGCCTACTTGAAATTCCTTTCCTGTCTTAGCGATAGTATCGATTTCTTCGTATCCAGGAACGACCTTGGAAATCCAGTGACGAATCGTATTGGATTGTTGCATCTGTTCCCAATCGACCGGCGTGGTATTGCCAAGTACGCGTTTACCAATATCCGCGATGATGCTGACCTCGCTACGTGGTCCTGGTAATCGTCTCGGACCACCGTCGCTTAATCGCACAAAGTTGAACATGGACTCCTGTGTAGTAGGCTCCGGTTCCTCATCGCGCGCAAGTACTGGTAAAACGATCGTGGTTTTGGCAAGTCCTCGACCGTGCCCCGTATTCAACGTCGTATTGAGCATGACGAGCATGTCGAGTTCCGTCAGGGCTTCATCCGAAAATTGAGCATCGGGATTGGAGCCGTACAGATTTCCTCCTAGACAAAGGCCAAATTTCAGTTCACCTTTTTTCGCAGCTTCCACGCAGTCTAAAGTGTCTCGGCCCTTGGTCGTCGGAAGCTTCACGCCGAAATTGCGGTTAAGGTTCTGGAATAACTCGTCTTTGAGTTTGGGTGTTACGCCAACCGAACCGATTCCCTGCACGTTGGAGTGGCCTCGAATCGGCATTACGCCCGCTCCCTTGCGACCGATCATACCGCGAAGCAAGGCGAGGTTCGTGATTGCTTGAACATTTTGGACGCCGTGAGCGTGGTGAGTGATTCCCATGGTCCAAGAAAAAACCGTCCCCTGGCTCTTGGCGTAAACCTCCGCGATTTCGCGAATGGTTGGCACGTCGATTCCGCATTTTTTGCAAATCTCGGTCCAACTGGTGTTTTCAAGTCCCGCCAAATGCGTTTCCACGTTGCTACAGTGCTGGTGCAAAAACTCTGCATCGTGCTTGCCCATCTCCACGATTGCCTTCGATACTCCGGTGAGCAATGCAAGGTCACCCCCGATATGAGGCTGAATGTAGTGAGTGGCGATTTTGGTTCCGAAGAATAGACTCATCGGATCGCTTGGGACTTTGAATTTGACCAGTCCCAACTCGCGCATCGGATTGATGACGACGATTTTTCCACCTCGCCGTCTCAGATGCATCAGTGTGGTCATCAACCTTGGGTGGTTGCTGGCTGGGTTGCCACCGATAATGAAGATCGTATCGCAATGGTCGAGGTCTTCCAATACTACCGTTGATGTTCCTGTCCCGAGGGTCGATTGGAGTCCGACTCCGCTCGCTTGATGGCAATAGTAGCTACAATTGTTGACATTGTTCGTACCGTAAAGCCTTGCAAATAATTGCAACAAAAATCCAGCTTCGTTGCTGCTTCGGCCACTGAAATACCAAAACGTTTCGTCGGCGTCTAGTTGCTTTAGCTTGGAGGTTATCCGATCGAAGGCTTCGTTCCAAGTGATGGTGTGATAACGTTCATCTCCTTGTTCGTATAGTATTGGCTGAATCAGCCGACCACTCGTTTCAAGTTGCCTCGGAGACCAATTTCGGATTTGCGAAATAGGATGTTTTGCCCAAAAGTCAGCGGTGATAGCTGGCTGCATGTCCGCTGCCATCGCTTGAATCGATTTTTTGCATACTTCAGGAAAGGCGCCTTTTTCATTTACCATGCCGCCGTGTTGGCCACCCATCCCCAATGCACAGGTCTTACAGGCATTTCGGGAACGCAGGGCCCGATAGAGTTTCCATAGTCCTCCAGACTCGATTCCTTTTCTGAAGGTATATCGGATTGCTTGCCAACCGCCGCCAGCTGATAGCTTTCGCATGATGTAGTAGTCGCTGAAATATTGTTAGGGGAGTTACTTGAGTTGGTTTTGGTAGATCGGGCGATGACGCGTGTCACACGGCCAGGGGGCCATGCTACTCGATAACCCTCTATTGCCTCACTGAGAAATTTTCAAATTCAAAGCTCGCTACAGACTCAAATCTTGAGACCTGCTTTATTTTACCAGCCATCGAGGACTTGATCGCTTCGACAAAACGATCGATTTCATTGGATTCAGCTTCTACGATGATCTTAACACGGCCGTCATCGCAATTCTCAACGGTCCCCTTGACTGCAAACCTTTTTGCAACTTCATTAGTGGTAAAACGAAACCCGACTCCTTGAACTCTGCCTGAGAAAAATAAACACGCTCGAATCATTTCAATGAATCCTTTCCGGCGCAAGTCATTCTGAAGATGCCCCAGGCTAACCCCAACTTGGAAAGAATTATAGTTTTTCCGAACCACGGAATACTCCACGGAATACTCGGACCACACGGAAGGGAAATTGAGCGAGCAACTGGAATTAGAATCATGTGTAGGCAACTTTTGACTCAGCTGGATCGCATTATTTGATCGCAATCAAGTAACCAACAATAGCACCAACTAGTAGAGCTGGCGGCAGCAGAATAGCAACCGTGAGTCCAATAACCATGCCTTTATTGGAAGTGTTACGGCTTTTCGCGGGAGTGTTTTGAATGATTGTTGCAAAAAAATCTCCGATACTATTTGGAATACTTCGTGAATCCGAAAAGAGTTGGTTTTCCAAAGCACTTTTTTGCGATGGATTCGAGTCATTAGAGTGAATGGAAGCTTCTAAGGCAGCCTCATCTTGGCTGCTCGGCGAATCCGAATCCAGCGATAGTGGAGGCGGTGACGACCAAGGTCCGCGCGACATCCTGGGTTGCGTAATTTGTGTGGAGTCCATGGCCCATGGTTCCAGTCTCGCCGCTACTTCAGCACATGTTTGAATCCTTTTGGTGGGATCCTTGTCCATCATTTCGGCAATGATATCTACAAATTCTTCGCTAATGTTTTCCGCAAATCGACGCGGATGGAAAGGGGTTTCCTCCAAATGTCGACGCACTTTGTGTTGCGTATCTCCCCCGGGAAATGGAACCTTGCCACAGACGGTGTAATAAAGCGTGCAACCAAGGGAATAGACATCGCTTACGGGGCCAACCAAAAGCGGCGTTCGAATCTGTTCGGGGGAAAGATAGTCAGCCGTACCGACAATTTTGCCTGCTCGCGGGTCATCGACTAGATTGGCCGTGAACGCAGCGAGCCCTACGTCGGAAACCTTTGCCATTCCATCGGGTGTTACCAGTATGTTCCCTGGCTTAACGTCTCGATGGACCATCCCTTGCTGATGTGCATACTCTAGACCGTAGGCTGCTTGCATAATAATGCTCGCCGCTTGCTCCTGTGGAAGCGGCCCCTTTGCTTTGATCAAACGTCGCAAGTCCATTCCTGGAACGTATTCTGTAACCAAGTAATGAGTCGTACGGTCTTGTCCGGCATCGTAGGCGCGAACGAGGTAAGTGCAGTCGAGCTTCGCTTGTAGTCGAATCTCACGCGCGAAGCCGTCGAGGGTTTGCGGAGTCACTCGGCCAAATGGAAGAGTCTTTACGGCGCACTCTCGACCCATTACTTTATGGATTGCCTTGAAGACGTGCCCCATGCCTCCTTGTCCAATGAAGTCTGTAATGATGTAAGGCCCCAGCGTCAGTTTCACCCGCCCATGGCCGAGTTGCTCTGCCTGGTATTCGGTCAAGGCCCCTTGCTCAATCAATATTGCCCGAAGTAACCTGTCTTCGACTTCGGATGGGACTGGCTGAGGCTCCGTTGCGCAGCGGAACCGGAGCAATCGCATGCAGTATTCCCATTGTGAGTCAGCGATCAATCCACTTGCTTGTGCCGTTCTGCGAAATTTCGATTCCAATTATCTTTGCCTTCCAAAACGCTTTGCATTCGAATTACCAAGCTGATAAGCTTGATTCTAACACTTCTAACGGCAAGTCACATGCTATGGAAAAGCTGAATATGCTTGCACTATCACATCTTCGCCAGTTTTCTTGGTGTGCATTTGTACTTGGATTCGTTTTGGCCCAAGGCTGCGGCCCGCGTAAAACCCAATCCTCGAACAAGAATCCACCTCCGACATCGACATCGCAACGCGATACGAGCGATGATTTTTTTGAGAGCCTGGCAATTCCGAGAATCGTACTGCAACTGACGGATAATCAACAGCAGAAGCTATCGCAAGAGGCAAGGCAGTACGTGCGGTGTACGTTGATACTGGATGAGGCAAAAACATTTGTGGGGGTCGGATTGAAACTGAAAGGTGCTGCAGGCAGCTTTCAAGGCCTTTCGGAAAAACCAGCCTTCACAATCAACGTCAATAAATACAACAAGCAACAATCACTTTACCAACTAGAAAAATTTCACTTGAACAACTCCGTTCAAGATGAACTTTACACGAACGAATGGTTGTGCTCGTCAATTTGTCGGGATGCGGGAATTCCTGCCCCACGAGTCACGCACGCACGTGTGTGGCTTAATGACCGCGATTTGGGGTTGTACGTATTAAAAGAAGGCTTCGATCACCATTTTTTGAAACGACATTTCCTCGACCCGAACGGCAACCTCTACGATGGTGGTTTCTGCCAAGACATTGACTGCGAGTTGGAAAGGGACGCAGGTACAGGCGTGAATGACTTGAGCGATCTCCGCGAACTAAACGACGCATGTTCTGAAGTTGACCCAGTGAAAAGGCATGCAAGGATGGAACAGCGGCTTGACGTCGAGGGTTTCGTGAGTTTCTTGGCATTTGAAATGATGGCATGCCACTGGGATGGGTACGTTGCCAACCGCAATAACTTTCGCGTGTATTTTCCGCCGGATACGAACCGTGCACACTTCTTGCCGCATGGGATGGATCAGATGTTCCAGGACCCAGGATTCCAAACCTTTGGCAACACCCCTGCCATCGTGGCAAGTGCCTTTCGAAGCAACGATGAGTGGAATGTCCAGTTTAGACGACGCGTCGAGCAACTGCTGCCGCTATTCGAGGGTGATCGACTGTCCGGTCGCGTAAAGGAACTCCATCAAAAGCTGCGCCCCGTGATAATGCAATTAAATCAGGAAGGAGTATCAGAGTTCGACGAGCAATCGGTCGGATTGCAGGCGCGTTTGCATGAACGCTATAACAACATCGCTCAACACCTGACAGAACCGGATCCTCCAATACCTGACCCATCAATGGAGCAAGATAGTCTCTTGTTGGAATTGGAAGCTGGTGAAGTGAAAGCGATTGCAGAATGGGAACCGAGACAAGAGACAGACGCAATTCAGGTAGCAAGTTTTCAAACAAGCGAAGAGGAAGATTTGTATTCGATCGAAGTAGGCGAATCGAATGATTGTGTCGCTTCGTGGCGAAGGACTGTGCTCTTGCCGCAGGGCAACTATCGTTTCATGGCTCAGTTGCAAGTCAACCAAGTAGTCCCGCGTCAAAACGACGACCGCGGTATCGGAGCCGGTCTCAGGATATCGGGTCAGCATCGCGAGAATGCCTTGGTAGGCACCAGTGATTGGCATGAAACCAGTTATGATTTTCAAATAGCCGAGGAGCAACAATCCGTGCAACTTGTGGCTGAACTTAGAGCGACCCAAGGTTCGATGAAGATGAAGAACGCGCAATTGAAAAGGTTGGAGCCATGAAGTCGGTAGCCACGTCACTGGGCGACAAATCAACGACGGAGGAAATCCGGATTCGATTCGACAACGATGTCGAACGGTTTTCCAATCTTGAAAATGGACAAACTGCCACGATTGACGCTCCGCTTGCAATGGACTTGATCACCCAAGCAGCGATCTCCGCGACGCCGACCATCCGTCGTGTGCTCGACATCGGTTGTGGTGCGGGGAACAATACGCTGAAGCTTCGCGCATGAGACCTATCGATGCAGAGGAATTCGACTATAAATCACGTGCAACTTGTGGCGTCCTCCGACTGTCGTCCACGTCTTAGGGGTAAACGATTGATAGGAACATTATGATATTAAGGGTCCGGCAGGTTGAACACTACCAGTTTGTTTCCAATGGACTGGCGACCGTAGTTGCGTTCGCTAGGGCGTGGCGATTCTTGCTGCCAGTCACTTGGCTCGTTCTTTCCTCGCAAGGTTTTTCGCAGGACAAGATCGCGGAGCCCGCTAAAGAGGGCGAAGTCGTAGCTCAATTGGCTAAGGGAATTGGCTCCGTTAATTCGGTCGTTTCAAGTCCCTGGGTGAAGGAGTGGGTCACTAGTGTTAGCAGCTTACCACCTATTCAGCCTCACATCGTCCAGTTCAAGGGCAAGGAATTGATGATTGATGAAGCGATTTACTATTCATCGCGATACGGATCGCCTCTTGCCTATGCTCGCGCGTTGGACTTGGCTGTTGGAGCGGGATTCAAGGCGGATCGTGGATCTCGCATTTTCGATTTCGGATACGGCAGCATTGGCCATTTGAATATGCTTGCCCTTTTGGGACACGAGTGTGTTGGAGTGGATATTGCCCCATTGTTAAAAATCATGTACGCAGGTTCCAATGGTCCCGTGGGGAAGGGATCTGTGAAAGTATTGGATGGACTTTTCCCAAAGGACTTGGATCTCGTTGTCAATGTTGGTGTCGACTACGATTTGGTGATATCAAAGAATGTTTTGAAGCAAGGCTACATTCACCCTTCGCGAGACGTGCCGGACCCTCGAATGGTCATCGATCTAGGGGTCGACGATGCTTCGTTCCTTGCTCGAATAGCGGCGATGTTGAAACCCAACGGACTATTCGTGATATACAATTTTTGCCCCGCTAAAGCATCGGCAGACAAGCCGTACATTCCCTGGGCGGAAGGCGAGTCCCCCTTCACTCGCGGCGCTTTCCAACTCGCAGGATTTGAGATACTACATTTCGATGTGGTTGATGATTTGGATGCGAGGCGGCTCGGACATGCCCTAGGGTGGGATGCTGATGGAGGTATGAAATTGGAAACGGACTTGTTTGCTTGGTACACCATTGTTCGTCGGAAGCCAAACGCCGCGAGCCCGAAATCATGAAACTGAGTGAGCTTCTTGGCGACCCAGCTTGGTTGTTTGATCTTGGCTTTCCAATTCAGGAGTACCGTGGTCGAATCGCGACTCCCGAAGACTTGAATTGGCATTTGCAAAAGGAATACGAGATACCTGCTTTAAGTTCCCTTAGTGGAGGAAAGCAATTGGCAGAAACCTGTATGTCTTGGAGCAGCAGCGGACTTTTCTTTCAGTCGACGTTCAAGGCTTCGGCGGGCAAGATGGCAAGTGCTGCGAGCTTGACTTCACGAGCGGCGCTATTGACTCTGTATATCGATACCCGTTGGAGTCCTGGCGTTCACCGCGCAACCTCCTTTTGTCACCGATTTGATTTCATCCTGAATCGTCCGACAAAGGCCTTGCCAGTGGCTCGCGGGCATGGCGAATTGAACCCAATCCAGCGGGCTCGTTCAGCCCCGGCTGCAATCCATCCCCGCGACATATCGGTAGCTGCGTTTTTGCATTCGGAAAGTTTTGAGATCAAGGCCTTTTTGAAAGGCGCAACATTGACTGGCTATTCGCCAGAAGAATTCCAAGAAATAGGTGTTTTTTACACGATCAACGATGCTGTTTTTGGAAACCAAATCATGGCCAGAACTCTACAGAGTCCCTATTTCGAAGACCCAAGCGTTTGGTGCCGTTGCAAGCTTCTTCCATCCACTCAGGGGAAAAGGCAGCCTTGACTCCTCCAAGGCCATTTAGGATCCTCGGCACCAGATGGGTTCAATGGGTCGTTCCATCCATCTTCTCTAGAATGCGATAGAGACTTCTCCGTGCGATGCCTAGTTCTCTAGCTGCCTTGGCTTTATTTCCATGGTTTCTTCGAAGAACCTCCGCGATGTGTAGCTGAGATAGCGACTCGAGTGGAATCGAGTCACCGATTGCAATTGGACTCGGCACCGAGACCGTGAACTTGCTTTTGCTTGAACTGCGAAGTTCCTGAGGTAAGTTACTCAGCGAGATAACAGAGTCATCGGCAAGGATTTTCGCCCGTTCTATTGCGTTGATTAGTTGGCGCACATTACCTGGCCATGAGCTGCTTTCAAATAGTTCAACGACTCCAGGCCCGAGTTGCCATCCCTTCCCCAAAAAATGTTGTACCATCAGTGGAATGTCATCGACCCGCTCTCGAAGTGGCGGGATGGTAATCGACAAGACGTTTACTCGATAATAAAGATCTTCTCGAAAACGGCCGACTGCAACTTCCTTTCCAAGGTCACGATTGGTTGCTGCAATCAATCGAACTTTTACACGCCGTTCCTTTACCGAGCCAATGCGACGCATCGATCCGTCCTCCAATACTCGCAAGAGCTTCGCTTGAAGACCACCAGCCAGCTCCCCAAACTCGTCGATGAAAAGTGTTCCCCCGTCCGCAATTTCAAATAGTCCAGGTTTCGCATCGGTTGCTCCCGTAAACGCCCCTTTTTCGTGACCAAACAATTCGCTTTCAAGTAGCGACTCGGGCAATGCTGCACAATTGATTACCACGAGCGGTCGATTGGCGAGTGCACTCTTTTCGTGGATGGCGCGGGCAACCAGTTCCTTGCCGGAACCGCTTTCTCCGAGGATCAGCACCGGCTTGTCGCTCGGCGAAATTCGTTCGATCAATCGCCTCACTTCACAAATGCCCTGCGACTTGCCAATCATCGGCTTGCTTAGGTTCGTTTGAGCAAGTTGGCGTTTAAGATGCTTGTTTTCCCGTTCAAGCGTCGCTGCTCTCGCAGCTCGACGAATCAATACATCAAGGTCATCCAATCCAAACGGTTTGGAAAGATAATCGACCGCGCCATTCTTCATCGCCTCGACTGCAGACTCGATACTTCCTCCACCCGTCAAAATAATAATACGAAGCTCATCGTCTCCATCGCGAAGTCGCTTCAATAATTCCATCCCGTTCATCCCGGGCATGTTTTGGTCGATTACCGCGATGTGAAAATGCTGTGACGCTTGTACCGCAATCGCTTGCTCCGCATTCGCAGCCGCGGAAACTCGATACCCTTGCCGTTGGAAAAACCGGCACGCCGGTTCAAGGAAGTCTGGTTCATCGTCTACCAATAGCAAATCAATTGGTACTGTAAGTGCAACGTTGGCCATAATGAACTTTGTTTTTTTGATCTGTGGTTCTTGAACGCGCAACGCGTTGAGGAAACAAGAATTGGCTCGATGTGATGACTGTGATCAAAACTGCGTGCAAACTCGATGCCGTTTCACATTCTCATTCATTTATTGCTGGAATCCGAGTTTCATTTCCAGTCTACCACTACTGCGTGTAGCAATTTGGCTCACCTTCACCCATTTGACACACTTCTGCACAATTGCTGGTCGATGAGAGTCGGGTCTTGTTAACGGAAATGATCAAGACGATGGTTACTTGGCATAGCCGCACGCTCGGGAAGTTTGCTTTGTGGGCTTGATTTGAAAGGCGACATGGTAGGCGAGCCAGGAGACTTTTACTTGACCATTCATTGATGCGACAAGATGTCCGTATGACTTGGCACAAACGTTGCTTTGGTGTGTTTGCATTGGAAGATATGATTGCTCGCGATTACGAGCAAACACCGGGTACGATAGCCAACACCGGCGATGACTCAGTGAAACCCTAACAAACGGTAGAATAATGAGTGATGCATTCGCGGCTTCGAGGAAGGAGATCGAGGCCCGACAGGCAAACATGGCACCGCGGTCGGCAAAGCAGTCGGCAACGCAGTCGGCAACGATAGAATCGTTCAGCTACAACGACGGTATCGTTCGAATGTTTGTGACTGCGACCATCGTTTGGGGTTTCGTGGCAACCTTGGCCGGTGTTCTTGTCGCATTGCTTTTGGTTTTGCCTGCGTTGTTTGGAGGTTTGCACAGTAATCTCAGTGCATTGCTTTCGTTTGGAAGGCTTCGGCCAGTTCATACCAATGCTGCCATCTTTGCGTTCGCTGGCAATGCCATTTTTGCTGCGATCTATTACAGTACACAGCGTTTGTGCAAATGTAGAATGTGGAGCGACGCATTGGGCTTGCTTCACTTTTGGGGCTGGCAAGCGATTATCGTGGCGGCGGCTATCACGTTGCCTCTTGGGATTACCCAGAGCAAGGAATACGCGGAATTGGAGTGGCCAATTGATTTGGCCATCGCCGTTGTATGGCTTGGTTTCTTTGGTTCGAATTTCTTCATGACATTGTGGAATCGACGGGAGCGCCACATGTATGTTGCGTTGTGGTTTTACATTGCAACGATTGTAACGGTGACGGTGTTGCATGTGTTCAATAATCTGGTTGTACCTGTGGGACTATTTAAGAGCTACTCTGTCTATGCCGGCGTTCAAGATGCGTTGATGCAATGGTGGTATGGCCATAACGCGGTGGCGTTCTTTTTGACCACTCCATTTCTCGGGTTGATGTACTATTTTCTTCCCAAGGCCGCGGAACGGCCGGTGTTCAGTTACAAGCTGAGCATCATTCATTTCTGGTCGTTGGTCTTTTTATATATTTGGGCCGGTCCGCACCATCTCCACTACACAGCGTTGCCTGAATGGGCTAGTACCTTTGGCATGTTGTTCAGTGTGATGTTGTGGATGCCGTCTTGGGGTGGAATGATCAATGGATTGCTGACACTTCGAGGCGCATGGAGCAAAGTCACTTCCGATCCAGTACTCAAGTTCTTTGTGGTTGGTATCACGTTTTATGGGATGGCTACCTTCGAGGGGCCTTTGTTGTCCGTCAAAAGCGTCAATGCCCTTTCCCACTATACCGACTGGACGATTGCACACGTGCACTCCGGCGCGCTTGGATGGAATGGATTCATGACATTTGGAATGATCTATTGGTTGCTTCCGCGTCTTTACCAAACAAAGCTGTGGAGCAAATCGATGGCGGAGTGGCACTTTTGGCTCGGAACCATCGGAATCCTACTTTACATTGTCCCAATATACGCGGCAGGTATTACTCAGGGCTTGATGTGGCGAGCGATGGACGATCTCGGCAGGATGCAATATCCGAATTTTGTTGAAACGGTGCAGTCTATTGTTCCATTCTGGTGGGCTCGCGTTTTCGGGGGTTTGCTATTCGTAGCTGGCGTAATCATGTTGGCAATCAACGCAACGATGACTTGGCTCAACCGACCTAGCAAATACGATGTTCCCGTGTTCCATGCACCGCGATTAGAGAGGAACTATCAGGACGCTCCAATTCCAAAGAGCAAACTGCAAGGAGCACCGGTTCTCGAAGCTGCCGCTTCGATAGATCAAATAGCAAAAATGGACTGGCACCGACGTTGGGAGAGACTACCTGTCTTGTTTACAGTTCTGACGACTTTGGCCGTAGTGGTTGCGAGTCTTTTTGAAATCATTCCGACGTTCCTGATTCGAAGCAATGTGCCAACGATTGCGAGTGTGAAGCCCTATACGCCATTGGAGCTTGCGGGTCGCGATATCTATGTTAGCGAAGGCTGTTACAACTGCCATTCGCAAATGATTCGCCCCATGATTGCAGAAACGCAACGTTACGGCGAATACAGTAAAGCCGGTGAATTCATTTATGATAGGCCATTCCAATGGGGCTCTAGACGAATTGGTCCGGACCTAGCACGCGAAGGTGGCCGACAAAGCAGCTTTTGGCATTGGGAACACTTCAACAACCCGGAGCAACGCTCCCCTGGTTCGGTAATGCCCAGCTATCGTCATTTGCTAGTGGAAAGACTAAATTTCGGCGATATCCAAAAACGCATTCAAGCTGTTCACTTTCTAGGTGCGCCCTACGAACAGGAGCTAACCGACGCCGAAGGAATGGCACGCAAGCAGGCGGAGTTAGTTGCAGCGGAGATCATTGCTCAAGGTGGTACTGTCTCGTTCGAAGGCCAACTCATCAAGGATGCAACTGGGATTGCATTGATTGCATACCTTCAGCGAATGGGCAAGGATTTGTACCGCGTCGACACGCCTGTGCCTTTGCCTGTAGCTGAACCAGCGGTCGAAAGTTCCGTGCCTGCGACGAACAATACACCGGTGCCTCTCGCAGAGAAATAATCGTCGTGGGAATCAGGGTGGGAATCACGGTGGGGACCACCGTGCCACACTGGATCACAGTTTTACGACCGCAAAGCGGTTGGCAACCATAGAAAGATAGGACATGTTAAAGGATGTTGTTTCCAAATTGGACTACTCCAACTTTGAAGAGATCGCATTGGTGATCTTCGGACTTAGTTTTGTTGCGATCGTTTGGGGCGCGCTTCGATTGAACGGGAGTGCAGCCAATCGTTTTAGCAGAATTCCTATCGAAGATTCCGTCGTTGATCCTTGGGAAGGAGCAAAAAAGTGAGCATGCATTCGTCCAGCAACGAGCCGTCATTGGGCCATAGTTACGACGGAATTCAAGAGTACGACAATCCATTGCCGGGTTGGTGGAAGTGGCTCTTTTGGGGTAGTATTGCATTTTGTCCCTTGTATCTAATGTATTTTCATTCGGGAGCCGCTGGGCGGTCTGTCGACGAGCAGTATCAAGCGAGCGCGACCGAAAACACTCGCAAGCAGTATGCTGAGATTGGTGACTTAGTCTTTGATCAGCCGACCATGATTAAATACCTTAGTGAGCCAAAGTGGGTTGGTGTCGGCCAATCGATTTTCAAAGCAAATTGTGTTTCTTGCCATGCTGCCGATGGGGGCGGAAATGTTGGCCCAAATCTTTGTGACGAGAGTTTCAAGCATATTAAGACTTTGCCCGACATCATCAAGGTGATCAACGATGGCGTCGCAGGCGGGGCTATGCCTGCCTGGGGTAAACGAATGTCACATAAGAATGATGTTGTATTGGTTTCGGTTTACGTTGCAAGTTTGCGAGGCTCGAAACCGGTAACCGCCAAAGCACCCGATGGCAGCCCAATTCCAGCTTGGCCTAACGAATGATGTCCAATTCAGACGATCCATTGCCTGTATTGGGTAATGCCAAATCGCAGTGTGGAAACTGCACAGCGGACCGCAATTGTGTCAACCAAATTGATCGCACCGAGTCCCTTCTGACGCCGGACGAAAACGTCCTCCCGACTTTGCATAGCGATGGCAGTCGTATTTGGATCATTCCGTCACTTGCTAAGGGAGTTTTATGGAAACGTAGACGTTTGCTCGCCTATGGACTAATCGCCTTTTTTGTTACGCTACCGCACCTGCGTATCCGAGGAAAGCCTTATGTTCTCATCGACATCGCTAGCCGACAATTTACGTTTTTCGGTCACACGTTTTATCCAACGGATACGCCGCTCGTCGCATGCTTAATGCTGGCGGCATTCTTCTCGATCATGTTGGTAACTGCTCTTGCCGGTCGAGTTTGGTGCGGTTGGGGTTGCCCACAGACAGTATATCTTGAGTTCTTGTTTCGCCCAATCGATCGGTTTTTTTCCAATACGGTTGGTCGAGGTGGCAAGTCAAGGAAATCACTTAATGCATTGGCCTCGGTTGGCAAATTTCTTGTATATCTTGCTTGTTGCCTTTTCCTGGCGCATACCTTTTTAAGTTACTTCGTCAGCACCGATACATTGGCTAGATGGATGCAATCGTCGCCGAGCAAGCATCCGAATGCCTTCTTAGTCATGGGTGGAGCAACCGCAGGGCTCATGTTCAATTTTCTTTACTTCAGAGAGCAATTCTGCATGATTGCGTGTCCGTATGGTCGGCTTCAATCCGTCATGCTGGATCGCACCTCTTTCATCGTTGCGTACGACGACAAGCGAGGAGAGCCAAGAAAAAGGGGGAAGCGTTCTGGCACGTCGGAAAGTTTGAACGCAAGAACAAACGGTGAGGTCTTGACCCTCGACTCTGTTGCTATCCAAAGCGTGGGCGATTGCGTAGATTGTGGCCGCTGCACGGCAGTCTGTCCAACTGGTATCGATATTCGAAACGGATTGCAAATGGAGTGCATTCACTGCGCTCAGTGCATTGACGCTTGCAACCAAGTAATGAAGACCATTGGCAAGCCGGCGGGCCTAATACGTTACTCGACTCAGGATGCGTTGGCAGGGAAGTCCTCTAATGTCATTCGCCCAAGAACCATCATCTATCCAATGATTATCTTGATTGCAACTGGGCTCTTTCTAGCCGTGCTTTCCACGAAGTTCGCATTCGACACCAGAATTATGGGGGCGCCTGGAGCACCGTTTATTGTTGGCGCAGATGGCAAAGTCCAGAACAATTTTCAAGTGCGGATAGTTAATCGCAGCCAAACAGAGCAAACATACTCTGTAGACGTCGCGGACGAAGAGACACAAGCCAAATGGAGCAGCGGCGATTTGATTCGTCTTACTCCAGGTCAATCGGTGATGGTACCACTGGACCTGCATTTTCCATTGCAGAAAACCACTGGCAAAGGTTATGCAGACGCCCAACTAAAAATCAGTGATAGCAGTGGCTCAACCAAAGAGGTGAGGGTGCGATTGTCGGGACCGAGATAAGTGTAGCTCGGCTCTCCGAGCCGAGGGAAAACGGCACGGAGTGCCGTGCTACATTAGCGGCTGACAGGCGATTGCGAGTTTCCTAGTTTGAAGGATTTTAGATGAACAACGAAGGTAGTAATCCCGTCCTAACTTTAGCCCAACTCGCAATTCGCGAACGCAACTCAAGGTGGTTTTGGGTTTGCCTCATATGTAGTTTCTTCGGAATGGATTTTTCTATCGCAGCAATCGCGATTTCCATGGCTGCAGGTGACCCATCCTTTCGTTCCATTCCCGGCTATGGCGAGCGAGCCATCTCGTGGGATGTGCGCCGTCAACGAATTGAGGCTTCACAGAAACTTGGTTGGCAAATTGTCGTTCAACGCGTCGAGCCGCTTCGGAATGCGATTGATGTGACGATTACCAACTCGGAAAACGAACCAGTCACCGGCTGCAAGGGTTCGTTGCAATTGTTCCACTTCACTCGTGTGGCGGAACAATTTAAGCAACAGCTAAACGAAGTCGAACCTGGAAGGTATCGGGCCACGCTGGACGTAACCAAGCTTGGTCGTTGGCATTTGGAGTTGGAAATCCATGGAGTTGGAGATCAACATTTTTGGAGTGAACAAACTTTGGAGTGGTTCGACACACCCGAAAGGCACTCAGACGCCGAATGATCGCTTTGGAACTGTTGGCTGCAACCTTGTTCTCCTCGCTCGTTGGCTCGATGCATTGCGTCGGGATGTGTACGCCATTCGCGATTCTGGCCATGGGGCAATCAACAACCTGTCAAAATAGTCGATGGGTTCGATTGATCTCGTATCACCTGGGTCGTTTAACAACCTATCTGATGATGGCAGTCGGCGTCGTATGTTTGTCGTCAGCTTTCCGATGGATGGTCGGTGGTAGTCAAACGGTCCGAATGATTGGCTGGGGTGTCGGCATCACGATGATCGTCATGGGTATTTCAAGGTTGATAGCGATCTTTTCGCTGAGATTACCGGTAAGGCATTCTCTGATCCTGAATCGATGGACGTCGGCAGTCGTCAAGCTTCGGCGTTCCTATTCCAAGGGACCGGTCTGGCTTGGTTCGTTTCTGTGGGGGCTGACTAGTACACTATTGCCGTGCGGCTGGCTTTACCTGTTTGTCCTGGCGTCTGCAGCGGCGCCAAACGCTGTGATGACCGTCGCAACGATGATTGCGTTTTGGTTCGGCACGCTTCCTCTGCTTTCCGTTGCTGCGTGGAGTTGGTCTTCGATTCGTCCAAGTTGGCAAGTCCTCGCGCAACCCTTTGCTGCTGGCTGTATCATCAGCTTTGGAGCCTTTATTTTGGTACAACGCAGTTTGGTAGACCTGAGGCCTGTGAACGCGCCGAGTACGGGGCTTTTGGAGTTGTCACAATCGCGCGGATCTGAAATAGCAATTGGGCAGTCATCGGAGAACTCTCTCGAAATGGCGAGAAGACCTTTGGAAACGATACTTCCTTGGTGCCGAGGGGACGATGCAAGAAATCCTTGAGACGGCCATTGGCTCGATTTGCAAGACTCGCCCATGCTCGCATTGCGGGTTGCCAACCTATTGCGATCAAACTGAGCTGAGGGTCTTCTGCTGCAACGGTTGCATGGGAGCATTTGCACTCATCCACGAACTTGGTCTCGAAGATTTTTATGCGTTGAGGTCCGCTAAGAAAACATCCAGTGTCGATGGCATGGCAAACGACGGGTCCCGATCAGCCATCTTGGCGGATTTGCAAGCGTCCGGCGTAGAAGTGCTATCGATGTCCGATGGTTCTTGTTCCGTGCGTTTGTCGGTAGAGGGGCTACATTGTGCAGCGTGTTCATGGTTAATCGAGCGAATACAGCCAACCATCCCTGGGCTTCATAGCGCTGTCGTACGCATGAGCGATCATACGATCGAGTTAATCTACGACCCAACTCGAACACAGCCAGTGCTCGTTTCAAAAAGGCTGTCAAGGCTGGGCTATTCGCTTTCGCCATGGACTGTCGACTTTGAAAACGATCAACGGTTCATACAACAGCAACGCGATCATTGGGTTGGTATTGCATTGGCTGCCTTTTTTGCTGCTAACGCGATGTGGATTGGAGTCGCGTTGTACGCGGGCGAATCAACTGGGATTTCTTTATCTCACGAATATTTTTTAAGATGGATTGGTACAGTATTGGCCTTGATGGCAACAGCACTACCGGGCCGGCTTTTTTTTCAAACAGCCTGGCAGGCAATCCGAACGAGAACGCCTCATGTTGATATCCCGGTTGCACTATCGCTTTTGATGGGAATTGTTGGCTCGCTTGTTGGTGCAGCCAGTGGTGTTGGCCAAATCTACTTTGATTCGCTCGCGTCCTTGATTTTGCTTTTGCGAATTGGTCGTTACATTCAATTTCGCGCGCAGTACAAGACTAGCCTCTCGCTCGCGAAACTTTTGCGTTGGAATGCAGTTTCAGCCACACTCGTCGAAGCGGACGGCACCAAGAAAACCGTACCAGTCAGCCGTCTTCAAATCGATGATCGGATCGAAGTGCGCCCGGGTGAGACGATCCCAGCAGACGGACTCGTGATACAAGGCGTCAGCTCAGTCGACACATCGTTGCTCAATGGTGAATGCTTGCCCGAATCGATTGCTATCGGAGCATCGGTAGTTGGGGGAACTACCAACATTACGGCTCCCATCACGGTTGCTGTGACGTCCGCGGGTTCGAACAGTCGGGTTGGCCGTATAATGGAACTTGTACGCGACGCTGCTTCCCACCGTACACCTTCGGTAGCTGCGGCAGACCGCTTGAGCAAATGGTTCGTGCTGGTGGTCCTTTTGCTAGCCGTCGCGAATTGGTGTGGTTGGGCCTTTTTTGTAGACGCCGTGTTGGCTACCCAGCACACGATGGCCTTGCTAACCATCGCTTGTCCGTGTGCTTTGGCGCTGGCAGCACCGTTGGTTCTCACGGTTGCTTTAGGCAGGGCAGCGAAACGGCAGATCTGGATACGGGACGGAAACTGTCTAGAACGATTGGCCAAACCTGGCTTCCTTTGGTTAGACAAAACGGGCACGCTGACTTGCGGACGTATGAAAGTCGTCGCCTGGCACGGTGACGACGAATGCCTACAATATGCTGGATCCATTGAAAAATCCATTCACCATCCAATCGCCAATGCTATTTGTGATTTCGCGAAACGGAGAGGGTTGACGTTGTCCGTTTCCACCGAGATAGAACACCAACTAGGAAAAGGGGTCAAGGGCTCGGTAGAAGGCGTCTTGGTTGTGATTGGCAATGAAGAATGGCTAAATAAACAGGGGATTGCAATTTCTGTTGAATGGCTCGATTTGCAAACGAAAGCGTTAGCGCACGCTCATACCGTCGTCTGGATTGCCATCCGCGGCGTCGTTGGAGGAATGTTCGAGATAGGCGATCCGATTCGGCCCGACGCGGTCGAGACGTTGCACGCCATTTCCGATAGAGGTTGGCGCATGGGAATACTCTCCGGTGATCGGCAGGAAATCGTGGATTACATGGCCACACTCCTGCGCAACGATGGAATAGCAATCGATGTCGCACTAGGGCAACAGAGTCCTGAAGACAAACTGGATGTTATTCGACGATGCAAGGAAGACACCACTCGACCATGCGCGATGGTTGGCGATGGTGTGAACGATGCAGCTGCACTGGCAGTAGCCGATGTCGGAATTGCATTGCGTGGAGGAAGTGAACAAACACTCTATGCAGCGCCCATTTTTCTTGCAAACGGCAGACTGGCATCCGTTTCGGAACTGATCGAAGCTTCCGTCTTGGTAGTCCGAGGAATTCGACGATGTTTCGCAGCGTCGTTGGTTTACAATGCAATCACGATAACGCTCGCGATGATGGGCTGGATTCATCCCTTAGTCGCGGCGGTGTTGATGCCATTGAGTGGTGTGACCGTACTAACTATGGCCATGTCGACAAACGCTTTTTCCGGAAAGAGTTCAAAATGAGTGTGCTCTATGTTGCTTTGCCTGTCGCCTTGCTGCTGGGCGGGTCCGCACTCATCGCTTGCTTGCTGTGCATCCGAAGCGGGCAATACGATGATTTAGAAACCCCGTCGGTCAAACTACTAAATGATGAGTTAAAGCCATGATTTCTGCACTTGTTCCGCTGATGAACATGATCCACTAAGAGAGACAATAGTATGTTGGAGCCGCAACCCGCCAAGTCTCAGTCCGATGAAGATCCCGTTTTTGATGCAGCCGTTTTGGAAGCGATCTTGAATACTGCAGTGGATGCGATCCTCACTATCGATGAGCGGGGAATCGTCCTGCAGGTAAATCCAGCGTTTCAACATCTTTTCGGTTTTACCGCAGAGGAGGTCCTTGGCAAGAACATTTCCATGCTGATGCCCGAGCCGGATCGATCCGCTCATGATGGTTATCTCCATCAATACAAGAAGACCGGCAAGGCAGCCATTATAGGAATTGGCCGGCAGGTAATGGGGCAACGCAAGAATGGATCGCTCATTCCAATCGATTTAGCAGTAAGTGAGGTTAATGTAGGAGATCGCAGACTTTTTACTGGGATCATGCGCGACATGACGGAACGGCACCAAACCGAATCTGATTTGCGACAAGCTCAACAACAGTTGATACAAAGCGAACGGCTTGCTGCGATCGGGCAGATGGTTACTGGATTGGCGCACGAAAGTCGCAATGCTTTGCAGCGTTCGAGGGCATGCTTGGACATGTTGAGCCTCGATCTCGAATCCGCACCCGAACAACAGGACTTGGTTCGAAGATCGCGATCCGCGCTGGTCGAGTTGCAAACGCTTTATGAAGAGGTTCGAAACTATGCGGCACCAATACAACTTGAACGTTCACCCCAGAGTATGCAAAACTTGTGCAATGAGGCTTGGGGTAATCTGGCAGACCAGTGGCGATCCCTAAAGGTTCATTTGGTATTCCGATGCCAACCAGTTCCCAACGTGCAGTGCGATAGACATCGAATGGTCCAAGTCATTCGCAATATCTTTGAAAACTCTTTGTCGGTTGCGCCCAATGACAGTAGTATATTTGTGGATTGCCGACAAATTCAGGCCGAAGAAGCCATTCGCGTTCAAGTGCGCATCACGGATCAAGGGCCAGGATTGAATGAGGAACAGCAGTCGAGAGTTTTTGAACCGTTCTTCACTACGAAGTCCAAAGGTACTGGATTAGGTATGGCAATTAGTCAGCGGATCGTCGAAGCACACGGTGGCCTGCTTTTCGCAGAAGATTCGACATTAAACGATAACGCTACCGGCGCTGTATTCGTTTTGGAATTACCGATTCAGTAGCACGGATTGGTAGCACATCGCTTTGTAGCATGAGCCTTTGGAACATGGAGGCCGTCTCACTTTCGCATCAATGACGTGAGTAGCCAAAAAGCCCGAACGATCCACTGGTCAAGCCGGTGGGATTCAGAAATACCGCAGGCTTGTCCTGCTGGATCGTTCTGCTTCCTAGCTTAACAATCGTAACGGTTTAAACCGTCAATCGTATCGGCGTAGGAAACTCCAGTACGAACTTGGTGCCGCGTCCAATTTCGCTTTGCACGGCAATACGACCGCCGTGAGCTTCGATGATCTTGCGGGCAGTCGGCAAGCCCAGTCCCGAGCCACCATGTTTGGTCGAATAAAACGGCTCGAACATTCGCATTGCGGTGATCTCGTCCATGCCACACCCGGTGTCAATCATATCCATCGCCACGCCACCGGGTACCGTGTATGTCCGTACCAATAATTCTCCGCCATCGGGCATGGCCTCGAGTGCATTCTTAACAAGATTTAGCAGAGCGGCCTGCAAAGAATCGCTGTGCAATTTTATGTTGGGCAGATTCGGGTCGAGGTACTTTTCAAGTCGTATCAATGACCGATCCGCTTGTGCTTGATACAAAAGCAACACCGATTCAATTTGGTCGTTAAGCGAACCAGGGGTCATTTCCAGATCTCGCATTCTGGCATACCGCAAGAAATCGCGAAGAAGGTTTTCCAATCGATCGCACTGTTGCCGAATCATATCGACCTTGGCCGTCGCCCTTCGTTGACCTGGCCATTGGCTTTCTTCCAGCTCTTCGCAGAGTAGATCTGCATTCATGTGAATGACAGATAGCGGATTCTTGATTTCATGTGCCAGCGAACCGGCCAACTCTGCCAGCTCATTGTATTGCCGGCGTAATTCGTCAATCGTTTCTTCGGCGTCGTTGGCTCGGAACTCGCCCATTGTGGCATGCAGTTCTAGTGGAGGATTCCAGTGATCGGCAAGTTGACTTGCAATTCTTGGACGAATTGTACACTCATCAGACTTTTTTGGCTTTGACGAGCATAACAATGGATCCCAAACTACAATTCGATGCATCCTCAAGTAACTACATCTCGAAATTTCGCGTTGAAGACCCCACGAAATGAAGAATTTTGCAATTTGTTGGAGTTTGGCCCTTGCGTTTGGAATCCTTGTTTTCAGTAGCTTTTCCATTGGTCAACAGACCGCTGGAACAAAGCCAGTGTCAGGCATCCTGGATCATAAGAGCGATACAATCGCTATACAAAATGCGAGTGTCGTTCGTGAACCAGGCAAGGTTCACGAAAAATGCAACTTAGTCATTCGCGACGGAAAAATCGTTGAGATCGGTGTCAACGTAACCCCTCCGCCAGAAGCCCAAATCGTCGATATGTCCGGTAAGACGATTTACGCAGGATTTATCGATGCCGGGATCGAGATCGAGGTTCCCGCATTGGATGCGGCCAAAGGCACTCCGCATTGGAACTCCGAAATAGCACCGGAGCGTTCTATCGCAGCCGTGACTACAACCAACGATGCCATCATGTCCAAACTGCGAAAAGCTGGCATCACCGCCGCGCTGGTCGCGCCCCGAGATGGCATCATCAAGGGAACGAGCGCCGTACTGCTTACCAGCAACCAACCTGCCATCGACGCACTCTTAAAATGCGATGTCGCCATGCACGTGCGTTTGACCGTCTCCCGAAGAGGACGCGATTCGTATCCAAGCAGTCCAATGGGTGCAGTTGCTCTTGCTCGTCAGACATTTCTCGATGCCCAGTGGCATACACATGCTTGGCAAACTTACCGCGCTCAAATCGGAGTCAAAAAACCAGAAGCGAATTCCGCCCTCGAAGCCTTAAGTCAGCACGTGCGATCGGGCAAACTAGTCATGTTTGATGCACTCAACGAACAGTATGCACTCAGAGCTGATTCCTTTGGCAAAGAGTTCGGCCTGAACGTAGTTCTCAAAGGCTCAGGACAGGAATACCAATTGCTTGATAAGATCGCGAAACTGAATCGAACGATTGTAGTGCCTGTCAATTTCCCCAAACCGCCTAACGTTTCAACCGCCGATGTTGCGCTTGATACGGAATTGGAGGAGTTAACACATTGGGAGCTTGCACCTGAAAACCCTGGCCGACTTGCCAGGGCCGGAGTAAAAATGGTGCTTACCTCGAGCGGACTAAGTGATCCTAGCGAACTAATACCACAAATACGCAAAGCCGTCGCCAGAGGTCTCGACAAGACGGTGGCCATGCAATCGATTACGACCACGCCCGCTTCGCTGCTTGGCATTGAAAATGAATGTGGAACAATCAAAACCGGGTCATGGGCAAACTTGGTCGTAACCAATGGCGATCTTTGGGATGAGAAAACGAAGATCGAGGAAGTATGGGTTCGCGGAGAACGTCCGGCGTCCGCCTACAAAGTGGAAACGGCAATCGATGGTACTTGGCAAATAACAATGGGTTCGAGCACTGGCAGTATCGAAGGTCTGCCACCCCAACTTTTCCTGAAGATTGCCGATTCTACCAAGAAAATTTCTGCCAGCCTTTCATTGAACGACACTCCCAAAATTGATGCACCAGAACCCAAGGTGGCCGAGAAGGAACCGCCCGCCGATTCCAACGCGGTCAAGGTCTCAGAGCCCGCCAAGGATCCAAACAAAAATGACATTGTGGCAACCAACGAAACTGACATCAAACCTGATGCTGTAACGGAAAAGACCGAGTCAAATGCGGAAACAAAAAAGAGCGATGACAAGAAAAAAATGGAGCCAAAAGGGACCGCCAAGTTAAAGACACCACGTTGGGAAGACAGGACGCTAACCGCCAGCTTCCCGATCCCCTCGCTGGTCGATGGACAAAAGGGAGCTGGATTCCTTTCGCTTGCTCTATTGCCTCCATCGACTGCAGAATCAAAAGAAATGTTGGTTGGAAACATCCAATGGGCCGATGGCCAACAGCAGCTTGTCTCCGCAGTACGCAAAGCGGAGGAGAAAGACACGTCGAAAGATCCTTCCAAGGAAAATGAAACAAAATCGGAAAAGGAAAAGGACAAGAATAAGAAGGATGAAAAGAAGGACCCTAAACCAATTCTCTCTAATGTTCTCTATCCGCCTGGCATCCAAGGCCGCAACGGACTGCCTGAGCAGCCCGAATTTGTAGTGTTTCAGAACACTACGATCTGGACAAGTGGACCCGATGGGATCCTCAACGATGCGGACTTGATCGTTCGAAGCGGTTTGGTTCATAAGATGGGCAAGGATCTCGCGGTGCCCGAGGGCGCGATCGCAATTGACGCCTCGAAATGGCAACTCAGTCCAGGTCTTATCGACTGCCACTCGCACATGGCGTCCGACAGCGGTATCAATGAATCATCTCAAGCGGTCACGGCAGAGGTTCGCATAGGTGACTTTATCGACGCCGGCGACATCACTATCTATCGTCAACTGGCAGGCGGTCTCACTGCAGCCAACGTGCTACATGGTTCTGCCAATCCCATTGGCGGCCAGAACCAAGTGATCAAGCTTCGCTGGGGTGGCACATACGATGATTTGAAGTTTGCTGATGCCCCAGCCGGTATCAAATTCGCATTAGGCGAAAACGTAAAGCAGAGCAATTGGGAGGGACCCAAGACTCGATATCCTCAAACCCGTATGGGTGTCGAGCAATTGTTTCGAGACCGTTTTAATTCGGCCAAAGAATACGATGCGGCTTGGAAGAGTTGGAATAAAGAGCCAGTCGGCTTGCCTCCGAGACGTGACTTGGAGCTGGACGCGATCGCTGAAATCCTTCGTGGAGAGCGTTGGATCCATTGTCATAGCTATCGGCAAGACGAAATCCTTGGCTTGTTGCGAGTCCTCGACGAATACCATGTCAAAATTGGATCACTTCAGCATATTCTCGAGGGGTACAAAGTCGCGGATGCCATCGCCAAGCACGGCGGGACCGCGTCGACATTCTCCGATTGGTGGGCTTTCAAATTTGAGGTATACGACGCGATTCCTTACAACGGAGCGCTGCTCTACAATCAAGGAGTTAATGTCTCGTTCAATTCAGATGATGCAGAACTGGGCCGTCATATGAATCACGAAGCCGCTAAGGCGATCAAGTATGGTGGCATTGACCCGATGGAAGCTCTAAAGTTTGTCACGTTGAACCCGGCTAAACAATTGCGAATTGACAGCCAAGTTGGATCTTTGGAAATTGGCAAGCATGCCGATATCGCTGTTTGGAATGGCTCGCCACTGTCTACCCTTGCTCGCTGCGAGCAAACATGGATAGATGGCCGAAAGTACTTTGATCGACAGTGGGATGCGGAAGTACGGAAACGCGACCTCGCGCTTCACCAGTCGTTGGTTCAAAAGATTCTTGACAGCGGTGAAACTGCTGGCGAAAAAAGTTCGCTCTCCGACGACCCCTCGCGTCTTTGGCCCAACCACGACGAATTCTGCCATCATCACCACGATGAATCAGACCAGGCTGATCACGAGCACGAATAATCGAATTGTTTAACCCGGAGCCGTAAGCGACGGCTGAATTTCAAACTCCGTCGCCAACGGCTCGCGGGTTAAACGAAACACCAAATCAAAAACTACATAGAGCTACCCATACCCATGAAAATAATCACGAATACGACAGCCTGGCTACTCCTTGCATCAGGACTCCTTGCCTCCGACCAGATCCCTGGTGGCCCCCAGAAGCGTCCAATCATCATCCGAAACGCTACCGTTCACACGGTATCAGGTGAGACCATTCAAAATGGTGCCCTTCTTTTCAAAGACGGAAAGATCGCAGAGATCGGTACCAACATCCCTTTTCCAGGTGATGCTGACGTCATCGAAGCCAAAGGATACCATGTCTACCCTGGCTTGATGGAATCGTATTCGAGTATCGGTCTCGTGGAGATCGATTCGATCCGAGCATCAATGGATTCCACTGAGATTGGAAGCCTCAACCCCAACGTTCGCGCAGCTGTAGCGTTCAATCCAGATAGTGAAGCCATTCCGGTTGCGCGTGCAAATGGTGTTCTCACAGCTGTGACGGCCCCTAATGGCGGACTCATTTCTGGACGCGCGGCCGTCATGATCCTCGATGGCTGGACATGGGAAGGCATGACGCTCTTGCCCGATGCTGCAATGACTGCATCGTGGCCCCGCTTTGCTGCTGCTCCGCGTGGACGTCGGGGCGGCGACGCCGAACCATCTGCCGCACCTGACAATGATCGTCTCGGGCCTTTGCATGAACTGATTCGCGAGGTCAAAGCCTATTCTTTAGCGAGAACCAAAGCCCCCAAGGACCAACCCATCGATCTTCGCCTCGATGCGATGGTCCCAGTCGTCGAAGGCAAAATGCCCATGATGGTTCAAGCGAACTCGACGAAGCAGATTCAAACGGCAATCGCCTTTGCTAAACAATATCATTTGAAATTGATCTTGATGGGCGGCGCCGACGCAATACAATGTGTTAACTTGATCAAGGAGGCTAAAGTACCAGTCGTCGTTGCTAGCGTTTATCGACTGCCTAGTCGACATGATGCGGCCTACGATGCGGCCTACACATTGCCCGCTCAGCTTCAAGAAGCAGGGATTCCATTTTCGATCGCAAGTGACGGTCGCTTTGGCGCTTCAGGCCTTCGCAATTTGCCTTATAATGCAGCCACCGCTGCAGCCTTCGGATTGACCGAGGACCAAGCGATACGATCCATCACCCTGTCACCTGCCGAGATCTTTGGTGTGTCCGATCGCATTGGTTCGCTAACCGTCGGCAAGGATGCAACGCTGATCATTACCGATGGAAACATTTTGGAAACACCCACGCAAGTGCTTAAGGCATACATTCAAGGTAGGCAAGTTGATTTGACAAGCAAGCATACGCAGCTGAATGAAAAATACAAAGCGAAGTATAGGCAGTAGTTGTAAGGCTTAAGGCTAAAGGCTTAAGGTAGGTCACTCTTGCCGAGAGTGACTTTGCACTGCCTTTGTTTCGAACTTAGGCAGATCCCGTTGGGGTTCAAGAATACCGCAGGCTTGTCCTGCTGGATTGTTCTGCATTTAGGATAAACCAAGTCGCGGCACTTTTTTTGCAAGCATCGGAAGGCTCAGGCTGAGCCCATTTTGTCTCAGAAAAATTGACTTGCGTCAAAGTATTTGGCTCCGATGCTGCGAGCAAATCCTGCGTCGCTATCCATGTCCCCCACCATGACCAAATGCTCCATGTCCAGTTTGTATTTGCGAATCAAATAGACGCCAAGACCGGGCAACGGCTTTCTGCAAAAACAACCCACGGGAAAGGCCGGATGAGGGCAATAGGTTATCTCCACAACAGGCAGCCCCAATAACTCAACGGTTCGCTGAAACGCACCCACAGCATCCAACTGCGTCAATTTCCCGGAGGAGATGCCGCTTTGGTTCGACAAAAAGAAGAGCGAGTAACCGTTTTCGATCCATCGCAACAACGTCTCGCGACGGTTCGGCAACAAAACCACATCGTCGGCATTTCTTGGATAAATCTCACCGCTCCGGGTGGTTCTTAACGTGCCGTCTACATCGAGCAGCAATCCCTTTTGAGTGTGATGGTTAGGGACTCGCCGAACGAAGGGAATTCGATCGATCGCCGAGAAACCCTCGTCCCAGTGGGGGCGTTCCAAAGAATCTTGCCAGCGCTGCAATGCAATGGGTGGTGGCAAGTTCGGGTCCTGCTTCGTCAGCTCCTTCATTTCCGCTGGCCCAAGCAATCGTTCGTACCGGTCGAGGATGCGATAGACAATATTGATGCGAGCGTCTTCAATCGATGTCTCAAGAAAACGGCAACGAACGGGTAGCCCGGCTAAATGGGCTATGCGAATCACTCCCGCTCGTGAAATGCGTGTCGGGTAGGTATTGTCGAGTACGACTCTCTTTTGGCCTGCGTCGAGCAGTTGCCGTAAATGCCCCGTCAAATCATCGACTTTGCCGCCGATCAAATCGCGATTCAATCTTGAATAACCAATGTCGACATACGACTGAACCAGTTCCGACTTGCCTGCGCCTTGGATACCCATGAGCAAAACTATTTCAGCCGACGCTCCTGGTCCTTGGTCTGGTTTGAGTATTGGTAATCCGGATGGCTTCGCCGCCGGTTGAATAGCTGCTGCAGCATCTTGGTCTGCCTCAAAGGAGTATTTGATGCTCAATGCGGTTCTATCGCTAATATCCAAGTTTAACTTGATGGCTTTGATCGACGAAATCAAACTCGAATGCTTTGTCGCGCCGACCAACGGAATCACGTTTGGTGCTGCACTTAGAACGGCCGCAAGTGCGATTTCGTATGGAGTTGCGTTGTGACGTGCAGCCAGCGGAACGAGGACTCTGTTCTTTTCGAGTTTCTCGACTTTCGCATAGCCACCTAACGGCCGATGGGCCAAAAAAGGAATTCCAAGATCTCGCGTGATCAAGAGCATGCCATCCGTTGCGGATTTGCGAGCCAATACACTTAACTCGCATTGCACCGAAGCAACGGGAAAGTGCGCGATCGCCTGGCGAACTTCGGCTGGACCTACGTTGCAAAGTCCAATGTGCTGAACCTTGCCGGATTTCTGAAGCTCTGCCAGAACGGCCAGCGTCTCTTCGAATGGTACCCGTGAATCTTTGGTATGAAGTTGCAACAAGAATAGTTGTTTCGTACCCAGCGCCACAAGGCTTGCGTCTACCGACTGTCGTATATGCTTTGGACTTCCATTGGGAATCCACTTTCCTGCAGGGCGAACCAATCCGACTTTAGTAACGATCCGGATCTCGTCGCGTGGTCCTTGCCAACTGTCGACGACGTGCTTCGCAAGGCTCTCACCGTAATGGAAGTCAGCATTGTCGCGGCAATAGCAATCGGCCGTATCCAGCAATCGAACACCCTGGTCGAAGGCCAAATGCACAAGACTGGTCGCATCCTCCAGCGAAGGGCGGCCCTCAGTACATAACCGCAAGAGTCCGAGTCCAAGCGGAATGCTCAACGAGTCGAAGATACCAAATGGGGATGAGTTAGCTGCTGCCATGCAAAACAGTTTAGCAGATTCGCTTACTTCGTTTAACCCCGAGACTTAGGCGTGGGATAGGCTTCCAGCCTGTCGATTCGATTATGACACCCCGAGAAGCCTAACCAACAGGTGGCCTACATGCCGCGTAAGCCGACTTCGACGGTGAGAGGTCCGTGTGGCGAAGAGAACTGTAGGATCTCAACGTGCACGCTGTTCGCAAACGAAACTGTATGCCCCTTGCCAGTAATCACAGTAGGAAGCCCTATCGAGATACCGGGAATTCCTAGCCTGTCTTTACTGGCGCCTGCAATCATGTTCGTCAACTCCCCGACCATATCGATCACTTCTGCACTGATCGAAGTTGGCCGAGATCCTAAGAAAGCTTCGGCCGCAGCAAAGGCAACGTCTTGATCGACGCTGACAACGATGGAGCCCTGCAGCGCTCCGGATACGCCGATGAATCCACTGCAATCATAACGGGAAACAAATGCTTCATTAGCATAGATGCCAATCAGCTCGGTTTCCCAATTGAGCATCATTGAGAAAACATCCTTGGTGCAGTTCGCAAAAGGCTGAATCAATTTTGCTCGCTCTTCGGATATTTTAAATTTCGCCAGCAAAGTTTGAGTAGACATGTTGAATCAACCAAGAGGATTCCTAAAGAGGCCGCTTCATGAAAACGATTTAGACTGCGACAAATTTGTCGAGCTTGGCTCGCAGGTCATCTGCTTCAAACGGCTTGGTCAAGTAGTCGTTCACGCCAGCTTGTATGGCAGCGATGACTTGGCCCTTTTGAGCTTCCGTCGTTACCATGATGATTGGCACTTTGGAGCCGGTGGCACGAATTTCTACGACGACGTCTAATCCGCTTTTTTCAGGCATATTCCAATCGGTTAGGATTAGATCAACAGGTGTCTCTTTGTACTTGTCGATCGCTTCTTGGCCGTTGGCAGCTTCGACAATGTCAGTCACCCCTACCGAATTCAATGAGCGAATAATGATCTTGCGCATGATACCGGAATCGTCTGCTACTAATACTTTCATAGTATCTGTCTCGTCGTTTTCTTGCTTGGCGAACTGAAGGACCTTGGGGAACATGAGCCAAAACCGATAAAATTTTGGACGGACAAATGTTGGTTACAGTTTGGAACAGTCAAATTGAGAATGACGATTTCGAAGAATTTTTCGCGAACTTGTTCCGTTGAGTATTTCGCGTCATCAGATAGCCAGAAAGTTTGAACCTTCTACCGGTCAAGCTGGCGGGGTTCAGAAATACCGCCAACTTGTCCTGCTGGATTGTTCTACTTTCAAGTAGAACAAGGCGAACGGGATTCAAGTCCACCACAAAGCCTATTTAGCAAAAAGCAGAAATTGCAAGATTATCGGAAGATCCTGATTGCACGGCACAATTTAGCGGCAATAGTTCCGCGACGGAAAAATTGCAACGCCTACGCAGTCTTGTCCGTGTGAGTCGGCCTTAGCGATGAAATGGGTTGATCTCATTCTGTTGGCTAACTTAGTTTCAATGGTTTCGCTCGTGGAATAATCGTATGAGTATCGAAGACGCCGAATTGCTTAAGGAATTCGCGGTTGAGTCCCAGGAGCATCTCTCGGACATCGAAAATCAACTGCTCACGCTCGAGTCTCAAGGCGACAACATGGATGTCGCGCTGGTCAACACTGTCTTTCGTGCCATCCATTCCATCAAGGGTGCAGCAGGCTTTATGGGCCTTGAAACTCTCGGCGGTCTAGCTCATCGGGCCGAAGAGGTTCTCAACCGACTACGAAATAAAGAATTGCGGCCAACCTCTGTTGTTATCAATACCCTTTTGAAAGCCGCGGACCGGCTTAAGGATCTCATCGATCAGATTGAGACCTCCAACGAGGCGGATGTGAACGAACATCTCGCTGCCCTCGAAAAAATCCTGGCGGGGCAAACCGACGACGCGGTTGCTGCCATCGCGCCAACCCCTTCAATACAAACCGACCTTCAGTACAAACCTGAGCCGCAGGCACTTTCCGACGAAGCCATGCGCGAGTTCTTGGTGGAGTGTTTTGACAACTTGGAACAGGTTGAACGCGATCTATTGACCCTTGAACGGGAACCAAATTCGGAGGCCGTATTGAACAGCGTTTTCAGAAACATGCATACGATCAAGGGATCGGCTGGCTTTCTTGCCTTCTCCACACTTGAACGCGTCGCGCATGCAACCGAAAACGTACTGGGCAGCGTTCGAAGCGGGCATATCGCAATGGACACGGACGTCAGTGAGTCCATGTTCCGATCCATCGACGCCATACGAAAGATTCTGAAAACCATTGAAACAAGTGGTAACGACGGCAACGAACCATTCACATCGCTCATTTTGGAATTCGAAGCACTTCATGCCTCGAAACTGGCGAAGGCGAAAACAGGGAATCTTGCGGAAAATCGAGAGAAGATAAACCTAATGCCAGCTGCGGACACCGCTAAGGGCCTAGGCAATTTAGAGTCGGCTAAGGTCATCCCCAACCCAGTGCTGAACGCCACCCCAATTCCGACGCCAATCGCGACTACGCAAAACAAGCCAAACAACCCGACCAGTTCGCCGGTCGCTGCTTCCGGCAATAGCGATTGTTCAGCAGCCGATAGCACCATTCGTGTCGACGTTGCGTTGCTTGACAAATTGATGACCCGCGTTGGCGAGTTGGTACTCGCTCGCAATCAAATCCTTCAGTTCAACGCTACCATTAACGACAACGCACTATATGGTGCAACGCAACGACTCAACCTGATAACGACCGAGTTGCAGGAAGGAGTCATGAAGACACGCATGCAACCTATAGGAACAGTATGGAGCAAATTTCCAAGGTTGGTCCGAGACTTGGCGGCGATTTGCGAAAAAGAAGTTCGCATCGAAATGGAAGGTAAGGAAACGGAACTCGACAAGACCATTATCGAGGCTATCAAAGATCCGCTTACGCACCTCGTTCGTAACACAGTCGATCACGGAATCGAACGCCCTGAAGTTCGGAAAGAAAAAGGCAAACCATCGGAAGGCTGTTTGACACTGCGAGCATACCACGAGGGTGGCCAGGTTAATATTGAGATCTGTGATGACGGTGCAGGACTAAACCTCGAACGCATCAAAGCCAAAGCCGTTGAACGCGGACTCATGTCACAGGAGAGCGCCTCGAAGATGGCCGATCGTGATGTCGGTAACTTGATCTTCCTCCCTGGTTTTTCGACTGCCGAAAAAGTGTCCAACGTCTCAGGACGCGGCGTCGGAATGGACGTCGTCAAAACCAACATCGAAAAAATTGGTGGTACCGTCGACTTGCAAAGCAAAGCAGGCTATGGCACCACTATCAAGATAAAAATTCCCTTGACCTTGGCAATCATTCCAGCATTGATCGTCACCAGCGATAGCGATCGCTACGCTATTCCGCAAGTGAATCTTCTGGAACTTGTGCGGCTCGAAGGCGAGCAAACGCGAAAGGGAATCGAGTGGATTCAAGGTGCTCCCGTCTATCGGCTTCGAGGCCGACTCCTTCCGCTGGTTAACCTTCGCCACGAACTTGGCCTAAACGAAACGCCGAGTGTGGGCGATGACGTGGTCAATATCGTTGTATTGCGAGCCGACGATCGTCAATTCGGATTGATCGTCGATCGGATCAATGACTCTGAGGAGATTGTCGTCAAGCCCTTAAGCAAACAGCTCAAGAATGTATCGGTCTACTCCGGAACCACCATCATGGGAGATGGACGCGTTGCTTTGATTCTAGACGTGATGGGTCTCGCCCATTCCGCACATGTTATCTCCGGTGTTCGAGATCGGACTATGTCGGATTCGAGCGATCGAAATATCAATAGTAAATCAAACATACAAACCCTTTTAGTCTTGGGTGTCGGGCCGGACCGCCGATTTGCCTTGCCCATCGATCAAGTCACGCGACTTGAGAAGATTGCGACCGACACTGTCGAGCGGGCTGACCATCAAGAGGTGGTCCAATACCGCGGAGAAATCCTGCCGCTTATTCGACTTTCCGAAACGCTCGGCGTTGAATCCTGTAATGACCAGCAACGGTTGATGGACGTGGTCGTCTATACCGAAGATAGTCGAAGTGTTGGATTGGTCGTCGACCAGATCGTGGATATCGTCGAAACCGAGTTGGTCAATACACGACCGGCCCACCGTGCCGGCTTGATTCAGTCGGCGGTCATTCAGGGCCACGTTACCGACCTGCTCGATTTGCCCGCTGTCATACGCATGGTCAATCCATCCTTCTTCCAAGACCATATCAACGTATAGAAAGGCGTCCTAAGAGATGATCACATCCAGACAACTCTGCACATTCTTCCTAGATGGCCATCTGTTCGGCGTCGACGCACAGACGGTTCAAGAGGTCATTCGCTATCAAGAAATGACGCGAGTACCAAAGGCTCCACCCTCCGTCAGAGGCCTAATCAATCTTCGCGGCCAGATCGTAACAGCCATCGATCTTCGAAGCCGACTTGGACTCAAGCCACGCGAAGCTGGCAAGCTTCCTATGAACGTCGTCGTTCGTAGCGATGATGGCGCCGTGAGTTTGCTAGTCGATCAAATTGGAGACGTCATCGAGGTGGATGCCGACAGCTTTGAAACACCGCCAGATACTTTGCAAGGACCAGCTCGAGAGTTAGTAAAGGGCGCCTACAAACTGGAGGGACGTTTGCTTCTCTTACTCGACTGCGATGTGGCCGTTCAGCTAACACCATCGTAGTCCATTCTGTCGAACCACAAGTTACATTCATTTTTCATTTTTCCCAATAAAGATCATGCAATTAATTCGCCGACTTCAATTCAAATCGATCCAATCCAAACTGATTGCTAGTTTCCTCACTATTGCTCTTCTGCCACTTTTGGTAATCTGCTGCACAGCGTATATCGCTACCAGTCGGCAGTTGATCAGCTCATCAGGGGCTCTGCTGCAGTCGACGGCCAAGCAGACGCTCGACAAAATCTATCGCAATTTGTTTGAAAGGTATGGCGATGTGCAGGCCTTTGCTTTTAACCCACTGGCCAAAGGGGAATTGTCGGATCTTAACAACGCGCTCAATTTTTACACCAAGATCTACGGATGCTACGACGTCATGCTCGTGGCTGACCTAGATGGAAAAGTCATTGCAGCAAATACCCTGAGCTTTGACGGCCTCCCGCTAGACACGTCGTCGCTCATTGGCCGGAACGTGCGTGGAGAAGCGTGGTTCGAACAATGCGTGGATGGCACTATCAAAGCCGGTGAGACCTATTTCAGCGAAGCATCCAGAGATCCAAGTATTGTCAAGTTTCTCAAGTCGCCGGGGCTTTCCCTGAATTTTTCCGCCCCCATATTCGACGAAAGTGGGAAAGTCGTCCGTGTTTGGTCCAATCGTGCCTCGTTCGACCGAACGGTCGGACAAATCATGACGGAACAACGCGAACAAACTAAGCAAAATGGCTTGATCCTAGAAACACAAGTCGTTAACAAAGCAGGTCTGGTACTGGACGACGTTGACACAAAGACTGTTCTGTTGCTGAATCTAGCCGAAAAAGGTTTGGTTTGTGCTCAAGAAATAACAGAGGGCAAATCTGGTGTTTCGATCCAAAAGCACTTACGGCGCGGAGTAGAACAAGTTAACGGCTACGCAACTTCCGAAGGTGCATTGGGCTTTCCTGGCTACGGTTGGGGCGTGCTGGTTCGGCAAGACGCAAGTGAAGTCACAGGCTTGGCATACTCAATGCGCAACTTCTTTTTGATCGCTGGCACCATCGCCTTGCTTGTGGTTGCCGGAGTTGGAGCTTGGTTGGCTCGCGGAATCACTCGTCCCTTGCAACAGGCCGTTGTCGCGCTCAGCAAAGTTTCTGCTGGAGACTTGACGCAGCGCCTCGATGCATCGTCCAACGATGAAGTCGGTAAATTGGCCTCGGCTTTAAACTCAACCGTCGAGGGGATCCATACTGCCCTCGACATCGAGCATGTCGATTGGAAAGCAGTCGGACAACAACGCGAAATCAACGCCGACTACGCAGGCCAAATAGCGTCGATCAACCGATCGCAAGCTGTCATCGAATTCACTTTGGATGGCAAGATCGTCACTGCAAATCAAAACTTCCTCTCGACACTTGGCTATAACCTCGACGAAATCCAAGGTCGACAGCATGAAATGTTCGTCGAATCGAGCGAACGCAACAGCCACGAATACAAAGAATTCTGGGCCAAACTCAAACGTGGCGAGAATCAAATCGCTGAATTCAAGCGAGTCGGTAAGCACGGTAAAATTGTCTGGATTCAAGCGTCCTACAATCCGATCACGGATTCCAGGGGGAATTTAGCGAAAGTCATCACTTTCGCTTCTGATATCACCAAGGAAATTCATGCACGCGAAGAACTTAAGACCAAGGTCGAGAGTATCCTCGAAGTTGTCAACGCCGCCGCCACAGGCGACTTGACAAAGTCGATTACTGTTCGCGGTGAAGATCCAATCGGACAGATGGGCGCCAGTCTCGAACGATTCTTTAGCGACCTTCGCAAGAGCGTCTCATCGATCGCCGAAAACGCGTCGGCCTTGGCTGGCGCATCGGAAGAACTCTCGGCAGTCAGCAACTCAATGAGCTCAAATGCAGAGGAAACATCCACACAAGCTAACGTGGTTTCGGCCGCGTCAGAACAAGTCAGTCACAACGTCTCGACAGTTGCAACCGGAGTCGACGAAATGAATGCGGCTATCCGAGAGATCGCAAAGAGTGCGTCCGAGGCATCGCGAGTCTCGCAGCAAGCAGTATCTGTGGCAAACAATACAAATAGCACGATTGCGAAACTTGGCGAAAGTAGTGCCGAGATCGGAAAGGTAGTTAAAGTCATTACGTCGATCGCTGAACAGACCAATCTGCTTGCTCTCAACGCGACAATAGAAGCCGCACGAGCTGGCGAAGCAGGAAAAGGCTTTGCCGTTGTTGCCAACGAAGTCAAGGAACTTGCGAAAGAAACCGCCAAGGCCACCGAGGACATCAGCGCCAAGATTGCAACGATTCAGACCGATACGCAAGGTGCTGTGGCAGCGATTCGCCAGATCAGCGAGGTCATCAATCAAATCAACGATATCTCGAATACGATCGCAAGTGCTGTCGAGGAACAAACCGCGACCGCCAACGAAATGGGACGCAACGTGGGAGAAGCTTCCCGAGGCAGCACTGAAATCGCACAGAATATTACGACTGTCGCATCCGCTGCACAGAGTACTTCTCAAGGTGCGAACAACACACAGCAAGCCGCTGGTGAACTGTCCCGAATGGCGATGGAACTAACACAGCTGGTGTCCCAATTCAAGTACCATTCCAGCACGGAGGTTCAAGTGGCAAACAATCGTCCACTACAAACACCGACTGGCTCAACTTACGTAGAAGTATACCAAGCCAACTAAACCATAGCACGACGCGCAAGCGCGCAAGCTAGTGATCCAATTTCATTATTAGCTTGCGCAAGTTTTGAAGTTGCACTTTTTCAGGTCCGTAGGACCGACAGATCGTAGCCGGGGTTGCAAAACCCCGGTTCGAATGATGCACCTCGTATTAAATTCCGGAGGAACGACAGAACCGACGATCTGCCGTCCCTCCTGGACTCGGACTCACAATTTCCTCCGATCCCGGTGGTTTCACCACCGGCTAAGTTCTGTCGAGCCTCCGGCTCTAAAAAATGTGCAACTTCAAAACGCGCAAGCCAGTGATCCAAGCGATTTTACCGGCCATCGCGATGTACATACAACCATCCAACTGTCCACATTGAACCCATCTATTCAAACCTATCTTTTTTCCAGAGCTATACTATGTCGAAGTTAATGAATCTCAGTATGAAAGCCAAAGTCTTGTGCTTGGTCTTTACGTTCGTGGTAGGTTTCCTAGCTTTCGCGGGAATCACCTATACATCCATTCGCGAAATACGCGTTGGCGGATCCCACTACAATGAGATCATTCTAAACAAAGACCTCCTAGCCGATGCGATGCCGCCGACCCTATACATTGTCGAGAGCTATCTCAGCACACACCTAATGCAGGATTCGCCCGACGCGGAAGCTCGGGCCGATGCTATCAAGCGATACAAGTCCTTTCAAACGGCATTCCAAGACGGCTTAGTTTCCTGGACCAAGAAAATCGCTGACGGCGAAGTCAAGACCTTGTTGACAAAGCAAGTCGCAAAATCTGCCGAAGCCATCTTCACCGCCATTGATCGCGAGTTAATCCCTGCGATTGAAAAGGATGATACCGAAGCTATGGATTCAATAAGTAAGAGACTCGAAAAGTTGTTTTACGAACACAGAGCTTTTGTCGATACGATGGTCGCTTTGGTTTCTGAAAACATGACTGCTGACCAGGCAGAAGCGGAATCATTGGCAATACGTCGGATGTGGACACTGCTTGCAATCGGCTTAGCAACATTGTTCGTGGTCTTGGCTTTTTCCTTTTGGTTACAGCGTTCGATCGCGAAGACCGAAGAAGTTTTGCTCGACAACGCTGGCAAGATCGCTCCCATCGACCGGACGCACGCAATCATCGAATTCAAGATGGACGGGACCATCTTGAATGCGAATGCAAATTTCTTGACTGCCTCGGGCTATACCCTTGATGAAATCCGCGGCAAGCATCATTCAATGTTCGTACTGGATCGTGATCGACAAAGTACTGCTTACAAGAGCTTCTGGGAAAAACTAAGTCGTGGCGAAGTGCAAGCAGCTGATGTAAAGCGCATTTCGAAGGCCGGAAATGAAATCTGGTTGCGAGCGTCGTACAATCCGATTCTCAATGCAGCAGGAAGACCGTTTAAAGTCGTCAAGTTAGCAACGGTGGTTACCGACGAGTTGAATCGAAGTGCCGATTTTGAAGGTCAAAACGCAGC
>JANLRK010000429.1:0-9093 GCA_031361585.1 Pirellula sp.
GGATGATGGTTCCGGAACAGCCGTTGGGTTGAAATTCACCGTAGCCATGTCGAAACCGAGAGTCTGTGCCATTATTGCAATATCTGCTTCGGTCAGCGTCGCCCGTACACCAGTCACAAGTCCGGGTCCCATCACGTTTGGATTGTACAAAAACTGATTGAAGAATCCGCCTCCACCTGGGTCGTATGGAAACTGACCATTTGGAGACAGTAATTGAAAATTTGTATGGCCCCCTAGAATCGGGATCTGTGCGCCATTGAAGGGGCCGCTCGTAATATCACCACTGAATCCAGGATAGCCCCCCAGAAAACCAAGTGCATGCCCAATCTCATGGATAGAAACCGAAAGCAAATCATTGTTAGTGCGAGCAACACCTGAGGCGTCATAGAATACACGTTCGACATTCATGTTAACCGCATTAAATGCCAAACTCCGTTGAGTACTCTTCAGCCATTCTGAATTGTTCGTCGGAGTCGAATCAACATAGAAATTACTGGAGCCATCGTTATCTATGTTTAGCGAACCTCTTCCAAACTGTCCGCTCGCAAAGAAAGACGTTCCACCGGTTGCAAGAACGGAACCGCTTTGCGCTACCCATCCAACATCGATAGTCTGAGTGATTCGTCCGTTCGTAGCGAAGCTACGAGAGGAGTTGCTGTTTGCGAATGCATTAGCCCAATAGTTTGCCGCCGTTTGAATTACATTTTGCGCGGCGGATCTTGTCGATCCACCTAAGATTGCACTACCGTTTGCGGGTGCTGCGGCAGAATTGAAGTTCGAAAAATCTAAGTTGATAATTAGATCTGCCCGACTTCGGCTCGGTGAAACAGATAGGATCATGACCGCCAAAAAGTTTGCGAAATAAGCTGTTCGCTTCATTTTGCCGCCTTCAACTGATATTATGAGATCGGAATGGTCACAACTAGGATTCTTAAAAGTGAATCAACCAACTTGGGAAATATAACTGGTGGTCTGTGCAGTCGCAACTATTTCGACCACGGATCTCGTTTTTTTCAGCGACCATGACGGAGGCGATCCATTCTCAACAACATCTTGCATAAGGAATACGTAGATGAGCTACAGACTGGACCGAAGAGCACTTTTCAATATTTCCGTACCCATTTTTGCCGTAAGTATCTTTTTTGGCGTCGTTGAAGGAAAGTCTCCAATGAACGCAGTGACCGATGCTCCTGAACTAATCCAAATCGTCGAAAAGCAATCGGCAGCGTGGAACCGAGGTGACATCGCAGAATTCATGGAACCCTATTGGCATGATAAGAGATTGACCTTTAGCTCAAGTGGAAAGACAAAACGAGGTTGGCAAGCAACGTTTGAGAACTACAAGAAAAATTACCCTGACCGCGCAACCATGGGAATGCTTACCTTCACGGAGCTGGAAACTCAGGAGTTAGCCCCGGATGTCATGCTCATGCTTGGTAATTGGCACCTAGAACGGTCTATGCCAGTAGGTGGTAATTTTTCGTTGGTATGGAGACGAATCGATGGCAAGTGGTTCATCGTGCACGATCATTCGTCGGTTCTGAAACCATGAATCAAACGATGAGTTTGCGTCTCGTTCAACTCCATTAACCCGCGACGCAGTGTGCAGGCTGGCCGTAGTGGATCTTGTTATAGATCCGAATCCTGCGGGATTTTTAACAAGATCCACTATCCTAAAATCAGGCTTGATCGGAAGGATCAATTGGGAAAAAGAGTCGTCCAAAGCCATGCAATGAGCATACGAGGCGGTTCTGACCAGTCGTATGAAAAATCACCGATGCCGCCAAGTCCGTTCAGAGAATATGCGGCGACCAATCCGGCTACCAAGAAATTGATGGCTGGCAAGAACATCCAGCAGAATTTACGGCCCAACCGACGGGTTTCACTCGTCCCGGTTCTGCATTGGATCGCCACTGCCGTTACGTGATAACTGATTCCGAACCCGAGTACGAGGCTCCGCAGCGACTGAAACAAGATCAATGAAACGAGCCATAGAATGACCGTCGCTGTGGGAACAAAATAAGGTGCTGCCAACATAATCCAATTTCCTCGACCAAGCCAACGCACGCGTGAACCCTTGGTCTGATTTTTCCCGTACCCAACAACTGGATGAAGCATCGCAAAGGCCAAAATCGACTGAGTCAAATCCCGCTCCAATTCGACAACTCGCCGTACAAACGCCGTCTGAGCAAGCGTTGTCCGAGCCAAGAGCACGAAAAGCCCAACCCCAATCGCGAACATCAAGAAATAACCGGGGTATGTTTGAACTTGATAAAAAAGCTTACCCCAAGCGTAGAAACTCAGCGGTATGGTTAAAACCGCGAACAAAGCCGCCGGCCATTTGGTCAATTCCACTAGTCTGTCGATTCGTTTGGAAATCATAGCGAAGGCTAGTGTAATCTCTTCTGGATTGTACTTGACCACCCATTGACCTTGGAATTTGAGGCAAGACCGTTAAGCTTTTGGTAACAAGGCAAACCGATCATTCGCGATTGCCCGCAAAATATTCGAAATCCACCCCAAAATAGAGTTGTCCATGAATACTGTTGAGCATGATGTCGTAGTATTGGGTGGCGGTCCAGGCGGTTATGTTGCCGCCATTCGCGCTGCTCAGCTCGGTATGAATGCAGCTTGCATCGACGAAAACCCCAAGTTTGGAGGTACGTGCCTTCGCGTAGGATGCATCCCTAGCAAAGCATTGTTGGAATCTAGTCATCTTTACCATGACACGAAGGGCGGTTTGTCCAACCACGGTATTGTGGTAGGCAACGTCCAGCTCGATCTTGCAGCCATGATGAAGCGGAAGGACCAGGTTGTTCAAACGCTGACCGGTGGAATTGATCAATTATTCAAAAAGAACAAAGTAACTCCCTACCGCGGCAAAGGCCAACTTCGCGATAAGAACTCGATCGTCGTACAAATTGGTGATGAATCTATCATTCTCAAAGCCAAGCACATTATCTTAGCAACCGGCTCGCGCCCAGCAACGATGCGTGGCGTCGAAGAAGATGGAGATCTAATTGGCAACAGCACGGCTGCCCTCGCGTATCCATCTGTCCCGGAACGACTGACTGTGATCGGAGGTGGCTACATTGGTCTCGAGCTAGGGAGTGTTTGGAACCGACTTGGCAGCAAGGTCGTCGTACTCGAGGCCATGGATCGAATGTTGCCAGGCATGGATTTAGAATTGAGCCAGCTCGCATTCCGAATTTTTAGCCGCCAAGGAATCGAGTTTAGACTCAACTCCTGGGTAGAAAGCGCCCGAGTTGAAAACGGCAAGTGTGTTGTTCGTTGCAAAGGGACGGAACCAATCATCTGCGATCGAGTTTTGCTTGCGGCCGGTCGCGTACCCAACTCGGTCGGGATCGGTTTAGAAACGACAGGCATCGCAACGGACAAACGAGGCTTTATTACCGTCGACGCCAACTACCAAACCTCAACGCCAGGTATCTACGCTTTGGGTGACCTTATCGGCGGCGCTATGCTTGCCCACAAAGCCATGGACGAAGGGATTGTCTGCATGGAGCGCATCGCGGGGATCCATTCCCAATTCAACTACGATTGCATTCCCGCGATCGTCTATACGCATCCAGAGATAGCAACGGTTGGGAAAACAGAGGAGCAACTTAAGGAAGAGGGCATCCAATTCAAAAAGGGCATTAGCGCCTACGGTGCAAATGGTCGAGCTAGGACACTGGGCGAAATCGAGGGACGCGTCAAAATCCTTGCGGATGCAAAGACAGATCGAGTCTTGGGGGTCCATATCATTGGTGCTCGCGCTGGAGACCTAATTGCGGAAGCCTCGATTGCCATCGAATTCGGCGCGAGTAGCGAGGACATAGCGAGATCTTGCCATGCACACCCAACGCTAGCGGAAACGATGCACGAAGCGGCCTTGGCCGTCGACAACAGAGCAATCCATTCTGCGTGAATAAGCTATAAGCTGTAAGCCGTAAGCTATAAGCCGCAAGCAATTGGCGATGGCTATTGGCTCAACCCTCAACCCTCAACCCTCAACCCTCAACCCTAAATGCCACGTTACAACCCAGCTGTTATCGAACCGAAATGGCAAAAGCATTGGGATAGCAATAAAACATTTCGTTCGCCCGAAATGCCCGTTGGCGAAAAAGTCTACATCTTAGACATGTTTCCTTACCCAAGCGGGGCTGGACTGCACGTTGGGCACCCCGAGGGTTACACCGCCACGGACATTCAATCGCGATACTGGCGTATGCGAGGCAAATCGGTTCTCCATCCCATGGGCTACGATGCTTTCGGCTTGCCCGCCGAGGAGTACGCAATTCTCCACAATATCCCTCCTCGGGTGAGCACCGAGACGAACATTGCCAACTTCACTCGCCAACTGAAGATGCTCGGCTTTTCCTATGATTGGGAACGTTGCCTTGCGACCACAGATCGCGAGTACTTTCGATGGACTCAGTGGATCTTCTTGCTTTTGTTCGATACGTGGTTTGATTTGGAGCAACAACGCGGACGCCCAATCGACGAACTTCCGATTCCAGACGATGTCCTGGCGAAGGGACAGGATTCTGTCTCGCTCTTTCGAGACAAACACCGACTTGCTTACCAGGACGAAGCCCTAGTCAATTGGTGCCCTGGCTTAGGAACCGTTTTGGCCAACGAAGAGGTGATCGACGGCAAGAGCGAACGCGGCAACCATCCGGTTCAACGTATGCCCCTCAGGCAGTGGATGCTCCGAATTACTGCATACGGCGATCGACTCATCAGCGATCTGGATGGACTGGATTGGGCGACAGGAATCAAGAAGCTGCAATCCGATTGGATCGGTCGAAGCACTGGAGCCGAAGTCGACTTCCCAATCCTGCCGGTCTCTGAGTTTCCCAACTGGCAGCAAAGCCGCGTTGGCCAACTGGTTCCAGAGAGTATTGCGAGCGACGTGCTCCGCATCTATACGACTCGGCCCGACACGCTTTACGGAGCAACCTATATGGTCATCGCTCCGGAGCATCCTGTTGTTAAGAAGATCACATCGTCCGAGCAAGCCGCGGCGGTGAAAGCGTATTGCGATGCAGCGACTTTCAAAAGCGATCGGGACCGGACAGATGGCGACAAGAAAAAGACGGGAGTCTTTACCGGTGCCTATGCAATCAATCCCGTAACCTTCAAGCCAATTCCAATTTGGATCGCCGACTACGTTTTAATCGGTTACGGTACGGGTGCAATTATGGCAGTGCCTGCCCACGACGAACGCGACTTTGAATTTGCCAGAGCGTTCAAACTCTCTGTCCAATGCGTTGTCGGACCACCAGCCAACGACCCTGACCGCGAGAAAATTCTTATTGGCGACCTGTGTTTCACGGGTACTGGCGTTGCCATCCAAAGCGGATCATTGAACGGTCTTGGCACTCAAGATGCCAAAGACAAAATCATTGCAGAACTCACTGCAAACGGGGTCGCAAGGCAAGCGATCAACTACAAATTGCGAGATTGGCTATTCAGTCGGCAACGATTTTGGGGAGAGCCGTTTCCAATCTTGCACGCATTGGATGCAGACGGTAAACCCACCGGCATCATTCGAGCATTGGATGCAAAAGATCTGCCGGTCGATTTGCCGCAATTGGAGGACTACAAACCGCACGGTAGGCCCGAACCGCCGCTCGCCAAAGCCGACGACAGCTGGCTTTACGTGACTATAGACGGAAAACGATACCGTCGAGAAACGAACACCATGCCGCAATGGGCAGGCTCGTGTTGGTATTACTTGCGATTCATCGATCCAAAGAATGCATCCACGATCGTGGATCGCGTCAAGGAGAAAGCTTGGATGCCCGTCGACTTGTATATTGGTGGAGCGGAGCATGCCGTTCTGCATTTGTTGTATGCAAGGTTCTGGCACAAAGTGCTATACGACCGAGGTTACGTTTCCCATCCGGAGCCGTTTCACAAACTGGTCAATCAAGGAATGATTCTAGGTGAAGTGGAATACACAGGCTTCCAAACTGCAGACGGAACGTGGATCAGCACTACCCAACTCGAAAAGGCGGATGAAGGCTATGTTTGTTCAAAGACAAAAGAGCTGCTGAATTCGGTGAATGTGGCGGACGGCGATGTTACCAAAGTCGGTGACAATTTCGTTTTGGTCTCCGATCCATCGATTCGTATTGATAGCCGCGCGCATAAGATGTCCAAAGCTCGCGGCAATGTTGTCAATCCCGATGCTGTTGTCTCTGAATATGGAGCCGATTCGCTGCGGTTGTACGAAATGTTCATGGGGCCACTCGAGGCGACCAAGCCATGGAGCACCACCGGGGTCAACGGTGTTCGAAATTTCCTGGATCGTGTATGGAGATTAATGATCGACACGCACGCTGAAGACAACCAGCTGGTGGGTTCGATACTAAACGTGGCTCCGAACGCTGAACAAAACCGAGTCATACACAGCACGATCATGGCTGTTACGCGAGACATCGAATCGCTTAGTTTCAACACCGCTATCGCTCGCATGATGGAGTTCGTTAACTATTTCACCAAAGAGACAGTCCGACCAAAACAGGCGATGGAATCGCTCGTGCTTTTGCTTTCGCCCTATGCCCCGCATATGGCAGAAGAGCTCTGGCAAGCTCTCGGTCACAATCAATCGTTGGCATACCAGCCATGGCCACTCTACGACGAGGCCCTTACTCGACTGAGCGAAATCGAAGTTCCTTTGCAAGTCAATGGAAAACTGCGGGCCAAACTCATCGTCCCGGCAGACAGCACCGCAGAGCAACTGGAACTGGCGGCCCGCAGTCACGAACGACTAGCGGAGTGGCTTGATGGCAAGCAAATCTTGAAGGCGATCGTCGTTCCAGGCAGAATGGTTAATTTCGTCGTCAAGTGAATTGCAAAAACGTTTTGAAGCCTTCGCCTGAACCTTTTCCAGTGCGTGCTGTCCCTGATCGACATGAACGAAGCCATTGAACCGAAACAAGACAAACAAGTAGCATGGCCCCCTGGGCCGTGTGAATCTGAAATCAGCGATCCGGCCTTCGGTCAACTCGATCCATCTGGCTTCATTCGGATTTCAGGTGAAGCCACTGGCCAGATCGAACTAGGCGAAAACCATCCAAGCATCGAAGTGATCGGTACGCCGGCGATCCGCGAATCGTTCGGTCATAGCTGTTTGGTTCAAGCGATCGCGGCCGCAAGTTCGCCGGGAGTAAGTCGATTCATTCTCAATCCAGATGCGCATTGGGGCTATGGCGTTCCGATTGGCAGTGTGCTCGTTTCGCCCACGCACATCTATCCCAGTCCTGTTGGAGTCGACATCAAATGCTCGATGAGCTTGATGCAAACCGATGTGCCAGAAGAAGCGATTGAGGACCCAACGATACGTCGACAACTGATCCGCGAGATTGAAGGAAGATTGGCCACCAAACGAAAAGCGGCTCGAGGGCTTCCGGTCAACGAAGAATCCGGTTTCGATGCTGCCGTGTATGGCGGTTCCAAAAAAGTACTCAAACACTTCGAGATACCGAGCAATTGGGCAGATCGTTGCGACGACGCTCAACATACATCCAACGATGGCGACCACGATCGACTTTCGCATAGGCTTCACAAGCTGATACGTCAGAATGCGATTAAGGAGTTTGGAGGCAAATGCAAACAGCTCGGGTCCTACGGAGGCGGGAACCATTTTGGTGAATGCGAAGTCGTGCGTGTGGTGGATACACCAGAGGCGAAGTCACTAGCCAATGCCTTTGGACTTCGCGACGGATACGTGGCGTTTTTATCGCACTGCGGTTCAAGGGGGCTCGGCCATGCCTTGGCCACCAACCAGTTCTATGCGCTCAAAACCAAGTTCAAGAAGCGAGGCTGGGCCTATCCAAACGGTGACGCTCAATTGGTCTATGCAGAATTTGGCACACCGGAAGCGGATGAGTATCTCATGGATATGGCTTTGGGAGCCAACTTTGCGACAGTGAACCATCTCTTAATCAACTTGGTCGTATTAGAAGCCTTTCGCAAAGTGTTTCCAGGCTGCCGTGGCGAATTGGTCTACTACATCAGCCACAACATTGTACGCCGCGAGCGACTTGATGGTGAATCGAATTGGGTTCATCGCAAAGGGGCGACGCGAGCTTTTCCGGCTGGTCACGAGGAGCTTGCCGGGACTTCGTACTTTGAAACTGGCCATCCGATTCTGTTGCCTGGCAATCCTCGCGATGGATCGTCCGTGATGGTCGCAAAGCCAGGCGCGAGCCGAACAGCGTTTAGCGTAAACCACGGCGCAGGTCGACGGATGAGTCGAACGCAAGCCAAGGCTACGCTTCAAGCGAGCCAAGTCAAGAAATCGCTCGACGACGCGGACGTGCTCAGCAACCAGCGGAACTACCCGATCGACGAAGCACCTGATGCATATAAAGATTTTTCAGAAGTCCTCAAAAGCGTAAAGCAAGCTGGTTTGGCAGAAGAAGTAGCGAAGCTACAAGCACGATTCGTCATCAAAGAGTCCGGCGGCGAAGGATAGTGACAGAAACCGGTTTGCCCTGCCGTAGAACGCCCCAATGTGCCACGCGCGTAATGATTGATGCAATCGCTTCTTGCCAGGAAACTTTACGTCCAATGAGCAAGCCCATTGGGGCGTTCTGAAGCTGCACAACCTCCAGGCCAGTGGGATTCAGAAATACCGCAGGCTTGTCCTGCTGGATTGTTCTGATTCCAAGCTAAACAAGGCGAACAGCACGGTTTAATCTTTGGTTTTCAGGTAGACTTGAACGGATCAGGTGCACTAGAATCTGGTGGGCTTTGACAATTATTTGGATGGGTGGCAGAGCGGTTTAATGCACCGGTCTTGAAAACCGGAGTACGGGTGACTGTACCGTGGGTTCGAATCCCTCCCCATCCGTTGATTTGACCAAGAAGCCCTGAGAAAATCAGGATTTCTTTTTACACTGCGCAGAATGCGGCGTAAGCGGGTCGTAGCGGGTAACTTGCTAGTAGTCGGTCATAGTCTTTCGAAACAGCATTGAACCCAAATGCTAAGCGTCGATTGAGCTGAAGGTTGAAAGTCATTTTTCGCCGTACCGGTTTGGGTGACCGGTGCTAATTAGCAGGCTATTTTGTTGACGG
>JANLRK010000439.1:0-4314 GCA_031361585.1 Pirellula sp.
ATGCATGCAGCACCCCTCCTTTTGTGCGTCCTGGCCGTCATGGCAATTGCATATCGATTCTATAGCGTGTTTCTAGCAACGAAAGTTGCGTGCAATGACCCGACGAGGTCGACGCCTGCCGTCCGGCTCAATGACGGACAGAATTACCATCCCACCAATAGATGGATCCTTTTCGGCCATCACTTTGCCGCGATCTCTGGAGCGGGACCGTTGATCGGGCCTGTTCTAGCCATTCAGTTCGGATACATGCCGGGATTGATCTGGTTGGTCATCGGAGTTTGCTTGGCCGGTGCCGTCCAGGATTTCCTCGTTTTGAGTGCAAGCGTTCAATATGAGGGCATGTCGCTGGCTCAAATGGCGAAACAACTTTTGGGGCCTCGCGTTGGTTTGCTTGCCTCGGCCGCAATCCTATTCATCGTGATCATCGCCTTGTCTGGACTTGGCATCGTAGTTGTCAAGGCACTTGGTGGCGAAACGATTGCCATGATTCCAGGGGCTCGCATAAGTTATATCGGTTCGCTTGAACAACAATCCACTTCGAACGGCACCCGTCTACAGGTGCCGCCAGGGTCCACCATTGAATACACCCGAGGCGTCTTCAAGCGAAGCGAGACGTTTACCATGCAAGTGCCTGCGGATGCGGACTTGAAAAATACAGAGGGGTCGTTTGTTGTCCCGGCCAAATCGTTCGAGTTGATTCGGGGTAGTTCATGGGGAACCTTTACCATTTTTTGTACGATTCCCATCGCGTTGTTCGTTGGATTGTACATGTATCGCTTTCGCAAGGGGCGCATCGGTGAAGCATCCTTGATAGGTGCAGTCGGAGTATTAGGTGCAACAGTCGCAGGCAACTGGATCCCAGGTTCAATCTTGGAGCCCTATTTCTCTCTGTCGAGACAGGGCATCATACTGGCAATTTGCGGATACGGATTCATTGCATCTGTTTTGCCAGTGTGGCTACTGTTGTGTCCTCGAGACTATTTGTCCAGCATCTTGAAGATCGGAACGATTCTCGTTTTGCTGTTGGGATTGATTATTGCCAATCCTGTGATGCAAGCTCCGGCGGTAAACGTGTTCTACGCAAATGGCGGTGGCCCGTATTTCAGCGGCGCAATCTTTCCATTCGTATTCATTTGCATCATGTGTGGTGCTATATCTGGGTTTCACTCTTTGGTCTCCTCCGGCACCACCCCTAAGATGATTCAGTCCGAAGGTGACTTGCGCATGATTGGATACGGCGCAATGTTGATGGAAGGACTCGTTGCAGTCTGTGCTTTGTTTGTTGCGGCCGCTATGCCAGCCGGCGACTACTGGGCTATCAACATCGACTTGAGCAAAATCCATTTGCATGCGGAGACGCTCACCAAGATGCATGCGGACGTGGATCACCTGCAAGATCTCGAGCGGCAAGTTGGCGGAGAAACCCTGCGTGGACGTACGGGCGGAGCGGTTACCCTGGCTGTTGGGATGGCTACGATCATGACCGAAGCCATGCGGAAGATTTCGAACACCCTCGACATCGACAGCGTCATCAAGTACTGGTTTCACTTTGCCATCATGTTTGAGGCACTATTCATTCTGACCACCATCGACACGGGGACTCGCATTGCCAGGTTCCTGTTACAAGAAGTTCTTGGAAGTCTCTTTCCCAAGTTCGCCAAAATGGATTGGTGGCCAGGCGTATTCATCAGTACGGGATTGGTAACAGTGGCTTGGGGTTCGCTCATTTGGAGCAGTTCGATCGATACGATATGGCCCATGTTTGGAATTGCCAATCAACTCTTGGCTGGCATTGCATTGTGTGTCGTTTCGACATGGCTTTTTGAGTGCGGACGCGGCCGCTACGTTTTTGTGACAGCGATTCCACTTCTATTTATCGTCTCAACGACATTTACGGCAGCATCGCAGATGGTTTCCGGACGATTCTGGCCCAATTTTAGGCAAGCATGGAAAGACGGGAATTTTCAACAAGGCTTGCAGGGAGGCTTATGCTGCGTTGCAATCGTCTTTTTGATATTTTGTTTCGTCGTAATTCTTGGCAGCTCGATTTCCAAATGCGTTAGCACCCTGAATCCAAGAAGCCGAACGTAAGTCCATCCATTACGACTTGTTTAACCCGCGCAGCGGCGTCGGACTCGTTTAACCCGCGCAGCGGCGTGCACGCCAGGCCATCGCCATTACCCAGTAAGACTCAACTCGCTTCAGCGGCCGCACATGCTCCGCCCGCGCTCGAGCCTTGAGGCCCTCGAGCGGTTAAACATTTAGCTTCAAACTTGCAAGCCACTGCGACTCGTATCTGGCGCAAACCAAATGACAACTGCTCCGATCAAGTAGATCCAGCTCGTCAACTGGCCGATGCGAGCATAATCGCCGCCAAAGGTTTCTTTCAACATCGATGCCGCGATTAAGATTCCAAACGATGTAGCGATTCGGCCAAAGTTAAAACTAACTCCAGCCCCAGTGGCTCTCATTCGAGTTGGGAATAGCTCGGGCAGATACAACGGTAGCCAACCAAAAAAGAATCCATTGAATAGACCTAAGCCAGCAGTCCACCACAAGAAATCTGGGCTGGTAGGGTTCGAGTATCGAAACAGATACTGCGAACACGCCAGGCAACCTAATGACAATATGCAATAAAACGTTCGACGTCCCACCCAGCTTGCTACAACGCCACCCAGCAGACTCGCAACCGAACCCGGCGCAGATCGAGCAAGCAACGTTCGAGCTTTCAATGCGGGATCCAATTGTTGGCTCTTTCCGCCTACTTCGCTGGCCCACGCGTTCGCCCAGTTGGAACTGCCCCAGCCTCCGAACAAAGGAATCGTTCCCAGTAAAATTCCTACAAGCGTGATCCTCAACATGGGCGGCTTGAACACCTCGAACAATGGCGAGCGGATCGGTGATTGAGGTTTACTATGGGGATCCGTTTGGCCGCGCAAAGCCAGCCATCCCGGAGATTCTTGGATTGCAAACACCGCGAAAATCGCCAGCACAGCCGGGGCAGCCCCTAGGAGCATGACCCAACGCCAACTATCGGGTGTGACGTGCACGAAACAAGTCAGAATAGAAAAAAGCATCGTTCCAATATTGGCCGCAGTCCCAATGACACCCGACACCATCGGACGAGATAAATTCGGCCATGCCTCTGAAACAAGTGATATACCGTTCGGCCACATCCCGCCAACACCCACGCCAACAAGGAACCTCATCAACAGCAATTGCTCCGCGGTAGTTACGAAGTAGGTCAATCCAGCGAAAACGGAATAAAGGGCAATGCTCCAAACTATGGCCCGTTTGCGACCCCATCGGTCTCCAGTCCAGCCTAGGACATAACCGCCCGCTGCCGCTCCAAACATGAACGCTGCTGTGAGCCAACCGAACCAGCGTCCGTAGTCTCCTTCATCGGCCACCCCAAGCAGGTCCTTTACCGACTCTCGCATCACTATCGAAACGACGGCCAATTGCACACCTGCGAACATCCACCCAAGGAAAGCGACAACCACAATCCAATATCGGGCCGAGACCGAAAAAGTCTGTTCATTCACTGGTTGCATGGAACGGTTCCTCTATTTGATGTTGGGCGATCGAATTCTATCAGGTACATTCCGCCTCGTGGGCTCGATTCCCCTTGACTCAATGTTCCCTCTTGTTGGTCAAACTCAGCAATCATGAAAATACTAATGCCCATCGGCGATGCAACGGAAGCCCTCGATACCTTCTACGCCTACTATCGGTTGCCAGAGGATTACTTCGAGGTAGTCGTGGCGGGACCAGATGCACGACTATACCACACCGTCTTACACGAGATTCCACCGAACCCTGATGTTCCTTGGGATATCACGCAAGAGCGGCCAGGTTATCATCTGCGAGCCACCGTTGCATTTCGCGATTTGAATGCCGACGACTATGTCGGGGCCTTTATTTCAGGTGGACGAGCACCCGAATACCTGCGATACGATAAGGATCTACTGCGGGTCGTAAGAGAAATCTCCGACGCAGGAAAGCCAATTGCATGCCTGTGTCACGGTATCGAGATTCTCACTGCTGCCGACTGCATTCGTGGAAAAAGGGTAACGACCGTCCCTAAATGTGCTCTCGACGCAGAGCAAGGGGGCGCGATCTACACTGGCGAAAAATGCGTAGTAGACGGCAATCTAGTGACCGGCCAAGGCTATCAAGACAACGCGGCCATCCTGCGCGAATTTTTGCGTATGTTGAAAGAACGCCAAGAGTAGCTGGGGACGCCCTGGCGCGGAAAAAGGGACCGGGTGGCGCGGGAAACATTGGGGTCGAACCCACAATTTATTATTTAAA
>JANLRK010000452.1:0-4651 GCA_031361585.1 Pirellula sp.
GCACTCTTGCATTCATGACGGTGTTTTACCCTTTGTTGGCTTGTACCATTCTTGGAGTAGCGTTAGGTGGTGTTCTTGGCTTTGTTGGTAATTGGTTGATTGCCTTGAACTTTAAAAACCGTCAGACAGCAGTTAGAACACTAGAACAAGAGACATCGGGATAACAAATAAAAGATTGGATACTTTGTTGTAATTCTAGGGACGCGCGAAGTCTGGCTCCAAGTTGTCAGTGAGATTCTCGAATTGGTTGGCTGGATGCGTACGGATTGACCATCTTGAAAGTGGCGTACTCCTGCGGGATCGGCCTAGCAGCAACCAGCCTCCCCCCTAGCCGCAAGCTTTCCATCCACATGGGGACGTAGCCGGAGCCGGGATTCAGCAACTTCCACAAGTTGGTCCAATCCTCGGAACATTGGCTCCGGCAGATTCGACTACGCCTGCTGGATCGGATAGACTGAAGCGGCGAGCGGCGGGGAAGCGTAACTCCCCGACATTCAGGGATAACAGTCCCAAACCGGGAAAATAACAAGTTCGTCGAATCGAAACATTGAACCGAAATGTTGGACACCAACGCATGCCTTGGTTTCAAATTGACATAACTGCCTCTGACGGCGTCGAGTATCGCGATGAAATTAGAGCGTTCAGCGAAACCGAAGCGAGGACGACGCTCGAAGACATGGGCTTTACAATTCAACGAATGCGGATCAAACGTATGAAGACACTGATCGCTACTATCGGTTACCTAATTGACCGCATGCTCCACCCTCGCAAATATGATCCTGAGACGACTTATGAATATGAACTCGAGCGCGTAAGAAAAGAACATCCAGAACTGAAGGAATGACTGGCAGCAGTCTGACGGCCATCGCCCTTTCTCATTCGTCGAGTAGCGGTCAACGACGCTCCATGACATGCACCGAAGTACGCGATCGGGCGTTTAAAAATGGAACATCAAACCGCGCGTACTCGGTGATGTCGGACGTTCGTTTCCCTAGGACGCACGTTGAGTAACTTTACGCCCGAAAAGCTTATGAGTTTCTGCGTTACAATCAGCAGGCTACATGCTGCGGGTATCCGCAACTTAAAATCGTTGGTGCGAAAGACGGTAGAAGTTACGAAGCTATACGCGACCCAAATTCAAAGATCTACCTCTACCTTCAACGTAAGCAACACACCCAGAAAGGAATTTTGCCTGATGACTGCCTCTAGCTAGCAGCTCGCGTGATCTTCCAATCCACATTCGGACTTAGCCGAAGCCAGCGACTTCCATTTGCACAAGTTTGACCGCAACAACACTGTGGACATTGGCGCTGGCGGCTTGCTGTTGGACTGATACATCGGATAGACTGAAGCGGCGAATCAATAATCAAACAAAAGGAGATAAAATGGGCAACAATGAACTAATCGTTTTGATCATCATCTTGGTACTTCTGTTCGGCGGGGGTGGCGGCTATTATTGGAACCGACGACGGTAAGAACTGTCCTGTGCCAATACGGCTTACGGCCTATCTTGCGGACAGGCCTCCTCTTCCCTAGCCGCAAGCTTCCCATCCCCATGCGGATATAGCCGAGAAAGCGTCAAGCATCTTTCACCAGTTGCTTCAAATCAATTTGGACTTTGACTTCAGCCGATTCGACTGCGCCCGGAGGATCGACTAGACTGTTTTAAATCAGGGATAATAGATTTAACAAATCAGGGGATAGCTCTGCAAACGACAGGGATGACATTCGTAAAAAGGGATAAAAACGAGTTCGGCCAATTACGTTTAGCTTGGTTCGAGGAAACACATGAAATTTCAATCGGAGTAGATGATGGCTGTTCGCGAATCCAGTAAGATCCAATTTGTTGGTGGGATCGTCGTGCTTTGGAGCGGTATCCTGATGGTCGTTGTCCGACTCCCTGATTGGGCGATGCGCAAGCGGATCGGCAAAGGGTGAGCACTCTATCGCCCGGCAAACATGACCTAATGTCCAATATTCCCCGCCTCTAAATCCATTAAGAACCTAAAATCAGATGAAGCTACATCTTGTTTTTTGGACGGCATTCATAGCTTTGACAGCTTCTGCATGCGTTTTAACGCATGCAGCACCAAACGACCTGACGATTGTCATAGAGGGCATCAGTCGTTTTAGCGTGGTGCATGCCGAGGACGCGCCCAACTCGGTCCGCATTGCAGCGAAAGAACTGCAACACTATGTCGAAAAGTCAACCGGGGCGAAGTTACCCATCGTAGTGGGCCGCGCATCTGCTCTGCAACCGTTCATCGCCTTAGGTGATACGCAGATGTAGGGCGCTGAAAGCATCTACTGTCGAGACTTGCCAGTCGAAGGCTTTCGGTTGGTAACTCGTGGCGGAAATTTCTTTATCGTCGGGCCCGACACTCGCGAGAACGAGAAGACCCCAGAGGGCGGCACTAGCAGTGGAACGCTAAATGGTGTTTATACATTCCTTGAGGATTATCTCGGTATTCGGTGGTTACTCCCGGGTTCGCTGGGTGAGGACGTTCCAAAGCGCGAGAGTATTGTCTTGCCCGCAGTGAAAGAATGGTCTGCACGGCAAAAGCTCGGTTTCTCTCTTATGCTTGAGCACTCGCACAACTGGCATCGCGTCGTCCCGTCCGCAATGCAGGAGATGCACCCGGACTGGTTTCCAGAATTAGCTGGCAAGCATCCGCTTGTCGCCGGGGAACGCTACAAACTCGAAACGACCAATCCTGAATTGGTCCAGCATTATGCGCAGACGGCGATTATGGCATTTCGCCAAAACCCGAAGCTTTCAGTATTTTCTCTATCCCCCACCGACTCTGCAGGGTGGAGCACGAGTCCCGAAAGCATGAATCATTACGAACGCGACCCTCATGGCAAATTGTCGGTCACACCGCTCATTCTTAAATTTTACAACGATGTCGCGAAGATCGTTGGGGAGGAGTTTCCAGACCGAAAACTCGCAGGTTATATTTACGCAGATTACCTCTACCCGCCGAGCGATGGAGTGCCGCAACTTGAGACAAACCTTTTTATCGTTGTGGCCCCGAGCATCAGCTATGGCTATCAACTCTATCGGAATGGCGTGAAAGAGGACTGGGAATTTGTTATGAAGTCCTGGTCCGCGAAGACCTCACAAATCGCTTATTACGATCTATTCAACTGGCTACGCGGCAACACCGGCGCAATCACGCCCCCCGCGCCTGAAATTCTCAACTTCGCTTTTCCTCGTCTAATGAATTGCAGGATAAAGGGAATCTACATTTATGGCACGGCCGAGTGGAGTCAGGCGGCTGTAAATAACTACGTGCTGGCAAAAATGTCTTGGAACCAACCTTAGATGCTAACACTGTTTGCGACGAGTTCTACCAGCGTGCCTATGGCCCGGATGCAGGTGAGCCTATGCGAAAAAATTTATCGCTTGGTAGATGATGCAGTCAAGGACTTCTACAACCAGGATCTTACCGCGAACTATACTGCGACCCCGCGATTCCAAAGCGTTGTCCTTGCGGCGAACTACACCAAAATCGAGTCGCTCTACGGGGAAGCGCAGCGAGTTGCTAAGGAGGCAAGCCCGGAGCAACAAGCCAGGCTGGAATTTTTCGGCGACAATCTTCAGATCATGTATTGGCAGTTGCATGAGTCCGGATTGCTAAGCGTCGCGAAGAATTCTAAACTTTTCAGTGATGATGGCGAGGTGGAAGCGATGTTCGGACGCTTTCACGCTGGATTTGGCGTGGAGCTCGCTCCGGGAATGAAACACATCGAAAAACCATTTCTTTCAGTGAGTGTTGCGCGGGCATCCGCACTGTCGCACCCTCGTACAAATACGTCGCTAGCGCTACGCGGCCTAACGCGATTCTTGTGTTTTCCCAAAGCGGATCAGGAAATTAGTCTTACCGCCACAAAGATCTTGAAATCGGGTAGCATCCTGCACTATGACGCCTACGCCGCCTCGGGTGCGAAGGTAGCAGGCGGCATACTTCGCGTTGGTATACCAACGCAATTTCTCGGTTCTGCGGGGCAAATATATTATGTTGAAATCAACTGCGCTGACTCGCCTTACGAGATAGAGCTAAAGGGATCGCCCTACGCGCTCGCTTCCGATTCCATCCCTCGCGGTCTCCATCTTTTTGGTAAGGCTACTCGCCTCTACTTCCAAGTCTCGGCGGACGTGCCTCAGTTTACGGTCGCTGTCAGTAGCGGCTCACCTGGCGAGACGAGCTTTGGAAAAATTTACACGCCCAGGGGAACACTTGTCCAGACGCTCGATACACAGTCAACGCCGGTAGCATGCGTGACTGTCTCTCCGGAGCTGGGCCAGGGCGAATGGGAAGGATTTTGGTGCCTATCAGTCGAGAAAGCACCGAAGGGTGTCCTCGACGACGTTTTTGTGTCGATTGATGCCGCGCTGCCACAATGGTTTATCGTAGACCCCTCAGAGCCCTTGAAGATCGTATCCCTAAAAAATTCTCCCCGCTGAAAGCGTTCAAACAAAGGTTAAAGTAATCGCTGCTACTTGCACGAATTTTGCATATCCACACGGATTGGCCTGACTGATAGCTTCCCCCATTAACTGGCAGTGAAACTAGTTAGCTAGAGGCAGACGGATGGATCATCGCCTGTGAATACGTTGCCCATGATTGCCGTTCTCGAAGATGTGCCA
>JANLRK010000463.1:0-5556 GCA_031361585.1 Pirellula sp.
ACCGGGGTTGGGGTGTACTCATCCCCCTCCGCGATCATGACATCCACGCCATTGGCCGCCAGCACCTCCAGCGTGGTGGCCGCAGCTGGCACCGAGAGTTCATGCGTATCAATGCCGAGGAACATTGGGCCGTCGATTTTCTGCTGCTTTCGGTACAGGCAAATAGCCTGACTGATGGCCAGGATATGCCACTCGTTGAAAGCCTTGTCGAATGCCGAACCGCGGTGCCCGGAGGTGCCGAAGGCGACCCGTTGCGCCGGCATCGAGGCGTCAGGAGTCTCGGTGTAATAGGCCGTTACAAGCTTGGGCACGTTGACGAGTATCGACGGCTCGGCAGGTTTGCCCGCCAAAGGGCTCACTTTCATGGTAATTGCTTCACTGGTGGCGATGACGTCATCAAACTTGTTCTCGCAACATCCCGACGAGATATTCTTTCAGCTCACGGACTCCGTGGTCAGCGGCGATGCCTACGATTTTCAACCTTCCGGACGCAAGGGCGACTGTGTTGCTCATGCGGAAATCTTTTCCATCTCGGCGTTGTACTCGCCACGACGTGCAGCAAGGTTGCAACGGGCTCGTTGAAGCAGTGCTTGCTGCGCCGCCTTCGTATTGGCGTCGTCGCCGCGCCAGATCTCCAGAGCCGGCTGCTGAATGGCACGCGCAAACGAGAATGTCAGGGCCCATGGCGATCGTGACTTGTATCGTAGGTTAATGGCGTTCAAACGGGCTGATGCAAGTTCGGCAGATTGGCCGCCTGACAAGAACGCTATTCCAGGCACCGCGGCGGGGACGGTTCGCAACAGACAATTTACAGTCTCGTCGGCGACTTCGTCCAAACTTGGTTGCTCTGGACAGGACAATCCCGGCAGAACCATATTGGGCTTTAGAATCATCCCTTCCAACGCGACACCTTGAGCGTAAAGCTGCTCGAAAACCGTTCTCAGGACTTCCTCCGTCACACCCGCGCAGCGTTCAAGAGTGTGCGATCCATCCATAATGACTTCCGGCTCGACAATGGGAACTAAACCCGATTCCTGGCACAGGACGGCATAGCGCGCCAGAGCGTGAGCGTTGGCTTCAATGCAACCTCGACTGGGAAGAGAATCGTCGATCGCGATGACCGCCCGCCACTTAGCGAATTTCGCGCCCATGGATGAGTACTCTGACAATCGCTCGCGCAAGCCGTCGAGACCTTCCGTGATTTTCTCACCCGGATGACCTGCTAAAGCCTTGGCACCAGCGTCGACTTTGATTCCGATAATGATCCCTTGATCACCGAGGATTTGGATAAATGGGACGCCCGCCAATGTCTGCTGTCGAATCGTCTCGTCGTACAGAATCGCGCCGCTGATGCAATCGCTTAACCCAGGCGTCGTAACGATCAATTCGCGATAAGCTCTACGCTGTTCCTCCGTTTCGGCAATGCCCAACTTTGCAAACCTCTTGTTACAAGTCGGATTGCTTTCATCCATTGCCAGCAGTCCCTTGTCGTTAGCAACGAGCGCACTTGCGGTGTCGATCAGCTTGTGTATGTCCATTAGGATTCACTTAGCCAATCCTGAGCCGTTTTTGAATGAGCATGATCGAAGTATTTGACGCTTGCTCTGGTGAACGGCTTGCAAAACGTCGCCATGCCATGTTGCCATTTTGTTTCCCCGACCATGGCGATTCGTTCGATGTCGGCGAAGTGTTGAATGGCGAACTTGGAGTCTGCCCATAGCGCACCTACATCCCACCCGTGAAAGCCTGTCATATCGAAAAGGACTCGCAATTTGCCATGCAGTCCGACAAGCCGTTCGAATTCTGGAACGAAATGATCATAGTCCTCACTTGTCAGTTTGCCGCTGACATGCACATTGAGTAGCTTGCCACCGTCTTCTTCACTGAGTTGAATAGGCATAGTCTTTTACTCCTGTTTAGTTAGTTTTCGGTTATGGTTTTCACTTCAATACTTTCACTTCGTTTACTCAGACGCCCGCAGGTACCGAAACTTCCCTAATCCAATGCAGCGCGTCTTCGTATTCTGACTCTGAAAAGTGCTTGATCTCTGGATGCAATAGGTGAGAAGCGAATTTTGGCAATTGCTCCAGCAAACCATTGTCGCTAACGATCGCAAGCTTTTTGATTCGTTGGTGATAGTTTTCAATTAATCTCAAGTGAGCAATAGCGGACTCCAAATTCATCCAACCTGGAAATGCTTTGGCGACAATTAGCACGCCAGACAATGATCCATGTTCCGCGAGATAGGGATCAATTTCATGAGCAACCGCCTCAAAGTCTGCGGTTTCGAGTGGCGTTGACGGTTCGAGAATGAGTATCCCTTCTGCCGAAATGAGAGTGTGCTTGAGCATTTTTAGCTTCCTTCGTAAAAGTTCTTCATCTACTGCCGCAAACGCAGTGCCAAAACTACAATCGAAGTGCCAGTGATCTAAATGAAATATCGGTTAAGACCATCGAGTTAGTTTGTCCACTTCCAGTTGCGAATCTCTGGCATATCAAGTCCATGCTTGCGGATATACACGAAATGTTCTTGAAGTTTGTCCGTCAGTTGCTGTTTCAAGCGAGCTCCGTTGTCGCCAGTTTGCGGCAGGCGGTCGATGGTGTCCATCACGAGATGAAAACGATCGAGATCATTCAGTACGGTCATGTCGAAAGTCGTTGTGATTGTCCCTTCTTCTTTGTAGCCGCGCACATGCAAGTTGTGGTGATTGGTTCGACGATAGGTCAGTTGATGAACCAGTGACGGATAGCCGTGAAACGCGAAAATGATGGGCTTGTTACGAGTGAACAGTGCATCGAAGTCTTCATCGCTCAGCCCGTGTGGATGTTCTGATGCCGGTTGCAACTTCATTAGGTCAACAACATTCACGACGCGCACTTTCAGTTCCGGCAAGTGTTCGCGTAGGATAGAAACCGCTGCTAGGGTTTCAAGCGTCGGCACGTCACCGCAGCAAGCCATAACCACATCCGGTTCTGCGTCGCCGTCGTTGCTCGCCCAATGCCACTTGCCGATGCCGGCAGTGCAGTGCTTGACCGCTTCATCCATCGACAGCCACTGAGGTGCCTTGTACTTGCCAGCAATGACGACATTCACATAATGCCGACTCCGCAGACAGTGATCCCAAACCGACAGCAGACAGTTCGCATCGGGCGGTAAGTAGACGCGAACAATCGACGCCTTTTTATTCACGACATGGTCGATGAAGCCGGGGTCTTGATGTGTGAAACCGTTGTGCGCCTGCTGCCAAACGTGCGAGGCAAGCAGATAGTTTAGCGACGCAATTTTTTTGCGCCATGGAATTCCAGCGGTGATTTTCAGCCACTTGGCGTGCTGATTGAACATCGAATCGATGATGTGAATGAAAGCTTCGTAGCTGTTGAAGAGCCCGTGCCTTCCCGTCAGAAGATAGCCCTCCAGCCAACCTTCGCACTGATGCTCGCTGAGCATTTCCATGACCTGGCCGTCACTGGCCAGAAACTCATCGTTGTCTTGTGCGCGAGCTTCCCATTGCCGATCGGTAACTTCAAAGACAGCGTTCAGTCGATTGGACAGCGTTTCATCAGGCCCGAAGATGCGAAAGTTGCGTTGCTTGCGATTTAGTTTGGCGACGTCACGAAAAAATTCGCCTAAAACGTGCGTATCCGCCGCTTCAATCGAGCCTGGGACTAGCACTTCGACCGCGTGTTTTCTGAAGTCCGGCATGATCAGGTCATTGAGTAACAATCCACCATTGGCATGTGGATTCGCTCCCATCCGCCGCTCACCCACAGGAGCCAGTTCAGCAAGTTCTTCTAGCAGTCGCCCGCGCTCATCGAATAGTTCTTCCGGCCGGTAGCTTTTCAGCCATTCTTCGAGAAGTTCGAGATGTCCTGGGTGATCGTCGTCGATTTGCAATGGAACTTGATGCGCTCGGAATGTCCCTTCGATTTGAAGGCCATCGACGAATTTTGGTCCAGTCCAACCTTTGGGCGAATTGAGCACGATCATCGGCCAATCTGGTCTCGTTGCATCATTCTTCTCGCGTGCAGTGAATTGAATGTCGCGAATCTCTTCAATCACCTGATCCATAACATGCGCCATCCGCTTGTGCATCGCTTCCGGCTCGTCCCCTTCGACAAAATAGGGTTTCCACCCGCAGCCTTTGAAAAATTGCTTCAATTCCTTATGAGTGATGCGCGCAAAGATCGTCGGATTAGCGATCTTGTATCCGTTCAAATGCAAGATTGGCAGTACGGCGCCATCGGTAATCGGATTCAAAAATTTGTTAGAGTGCCACGCGGTAGCAAGCGGCCCCGTCTCTGCTTCGCCGTCGCCAATCACACACGCCGCAATCAGATCCGGATTGTCGAATACGGCTCCGAAAGCATGGCTGAGAGAATAGCCAAGTTCGCCACCTTCGTGAATCGAGCCTGGACATTCGGGCGAAACGTGGCTCGGGATGCCGCCGGGAAACGAGAACTGTTTGAACAGTTTTTGTAGGCCAGATTCGTCCTGCGTTATTTCCGGATAGACTTCGCTGTAAGTCCCCTCCAGGTACGTATTGCCAACGATTGCAGGACCGCCATGTCCGGGACCGGATATGTAAATCATGTTTAGATCGAGCGACTGAATCACACGATTCAAATGCACATAGATAAAGTTCTGCCCGGGGGTGGTCCCCCAATGGCCGAGCAGCGTCGGCTTAACATGCGAACGCTGCAATGGCTCCTTGAGCAACGGGTTGTCATACAAATAAATCTGCCCGACCGACAAGTAGTTTGCTGCTCGCCAGTAAGCATCCATTTTGTGAAGGGTGTTTTTGGCCAGCTTTTGAGTGCGCTGTTTCGTGATTGTACTCATCTTTATTTCCTTACTGTTCGATTGTTCAAGCATCTCGTACCAAGGCTCCGCCTTGTTACGCACTGTTTTCGAGGCTCAGCGGCTCCGCCTCACGTGTTGCACCGAGTGAGAGCGAGGTGCGCCAGCCGGAACGCGAACGAGTGTTAGCAGTCCTCGGAGCGTCGCTGCTCAGAGTTTCACTTAGCGAGCCGTTCACAGCCATTGAGCAACTAACCAAAGCAACATGGCGGATTCCACCATGCCTCATTCCTGGCAAAGATGAGCACGCTAACTAGTACAACACCAGACTGCCTCGAAAATCGGCCGTACGAATGGCAGGGCGATGATTCCGATCTGCAGCTTTCCCTTCCTGATCGTTTCCTTTTGAGTTTTACTCATAGCCAGCCATTTGTGAATCCAGCCCGCCGTAAGCCTATGACGAGGTAGGGGCAACGCCGCATCAATTGCCAGAGCAGGCCGGAGCGGTAGTTCTCGCACATCAATACAACCGGCCCGAGGTTGATTCCGTAGTGGTACGCCGAAGTCCAACCACGTTCACCCTTCGACTTGTGCGGAAAGGTCAAATTGAAGCTGCACTTGAAGCAATACTTGCCCGTAACCTCTGGGTGGACCTCTTTGAAATGTCGAACCGTCGGCAGCACGATCTCAGGCGCGAAAGGGAGCGAGGCCACCACTGCCCAGGGGGCGACGGTCCCGTCGTCCGGTCCGTACGGGAC
>JANLRK010000472.1:0-59129 GCA_031361585.1 Pirellula sp.
AGGGCGTCCCGGTGCTTGTAGGGGTTACGGTAAACTTGGACGAAGCTAGGACTAGACCTACCGCAGGCTTTCCCAGCTGGATTATTCTGGTTCCCGGCTAAAAATCACGGGGAGCCACGGTGGGTTTTCTTGAACAGCTTCGTTAGGCCATTAAGCAAATAGAAAAACACCTTACCGACAGTCCGCATTCCAACAAGCATGAGCAGAACAAATCCCGTCGGAATGAGTGCCAACCAAAACAAGTGCCAACTCTCTTGAAACGTATAAGTAGTTTCGATCGCGGCGGACGGATACGCCAACAAGTTAAACACTGGAATGCTTAAGAGGAAAACTCCGTACAAACTGCTCGACAATATTCTCCTCCAACGGGACCTGCCCAACTCAATAAACGGCATTGTTAAAATAACGATGCAAATCACTGCACCGCCCGCGATCACCATCGCACCCACGAATCCGCTTCGCGTTCCATCTGTCGGAAATGCATTCTTGTCAGCAACCACCAATGCAAGAGCGACCGCAATTGCGGTCGCAACAAGGAGTAGGTGACGAATACTAAACTGTCTTCGTACGCAGAACCACGCGACCCAAAGAGGCACAAAAAAAACGCCAATTGCCAATTTTAGAATGCGGGAAAGAGAATAGGGACCAAGCGCTTCGCGGCCACTTGAAAGTATGGATTTTGCGTGGATGGCCCACGGGAACAATCGCACATAGCGAGGGTCGCTGGCTGTGCGTACCTGAGGCTTCGTTTTTCTGGCCAACGTCGAGCTCGTTGGTCGCATTGCGGACAGTCTATTATGGTTCGAATATTCCCAGAGGATCAAATTGCCGTTGGTTGAGCCTTCGAAGTGGGCAACGAAACTTATTGGCAAGCCCCTAAACGCGTCGCACTCCTCACCTGTAGTCACATCCAACGAAACCGGACTCGATGAGGGTGATTGTACGCAAAAGTATTTCCGATTCATGACTTCAAAGGTTGCTACAATCTCACCTAGAGGAGGAATGGGTGGCCTATGCCAGATCAAATCGCCCGCAGAGGACAGGCAGTCCATCCCTGCATCGGACATCGCGACGAAATCGGATGCTCCGTCTCCATCGCAATCCTGTAGCGTGTAGGCATAAGTGGCACTTGGCGAAATAGGTGTAGCAAACGTTCTATTGAGAGTCACTCTTGAAGACTTTTCGCCGTCCCAATCCAGCAGTCTTATCGCGAGGCTTCCTTCTACGTTAGTTACAACTGCAAGCAAATCATCGTTGTCATGCGTTCGGACGACCGATGGGAAAGAGTTATGAATCGAACTTTGAAACCATTCTTTTAATGCAGCGCTCTCCATTGTGGAGCTCGTTTCGGCCCAATGGTCTACCAACGCGAGCGATCGATCTAATAGCCAGAGATCGGTCTTGTATTGCTTCGATGATCCGGTTGTGTCGTCTGCATCGTCGCACTTGGAAATGGATTGAATTGCGAGCAGTTTACTCCCCTTCCATTGAATCCACGATGGCACCACGACTTGTTGCCAATTGGCACCTTTCAAACTCTGGTCATCAAGCGGAAGTTGTCGCAATAGTGCACCTGTTTCCGCGTTGATAAAGTTAGCAACGTTACCGCCTGGAGTTCTCAAGACCGAGAACCAAGTAACCGTTTCCAAATGTTTCCAATGCGTCAACCCGAGAGGCGATCTAAGCCAATGATAAAACTCTCCTTCGAAAGAATCGCTCGTCCAGGCTACTTTTCGTGAGTCTAGATCGACGCACGTTACTTTCTTGCTCTGATTGTTCTGGAATGCAAGGAGTGGTAGTTTACCCGAATCTCGAGCAAAGAATCCCAAGTAATTCACTCGCCCCTTTTCGCCGGCAGAACGCTGCCAAATGGTTTTTCCTGTTCCACCACTGACGATTTCAATCGAAGCCGCTCGCAATTCTCGGTACACTTGTCCACGCTTTACTGCACCCTTTTTTGGGGCGACGGCTTTCGGATCCAGATCAAACGTATCCGTGGTTAACGCAACCAAATCGTCGATTCCGTCGTTGTCGATATCCCTCTTAAGACCAAACCAACTGACAAACTGGCTGTTGGCGGTCGTCTTGCTCCATCGCTTCGAGCCTGTTGCTCCATCGAGCAATACGTTTTCCGTTATGATTGGAGGAGCTTGCCCAATGACCTCCTGGTATCCATCGTGATTCAAGTCACTGCAAAACGCTGGCGAAACATTGTCGACGCTCCACATTGTCGAAATCGGATAGTCCCAGCCATATAGCTTTCCTGGCTGAGGACGATTCGCTGGATTATTAGACGATGACGTCGGTATTCGATGTTCTAACCAAGTGTCGCGGCCAAAGGCCCTCGCGCTCAGCCCCAATCCGAAGGCTTGTTCCTTTCCTGTGGCGATATCCAGAAACGTCATCGAGTTCGGTCGGGCGAACTCATGCTGGAACGCCTGATCCCCTCGGCTGGTTTCGACGGCAATTAACCCTCGCTCCTCAAGCACCGACATGTTTACAAACTCGTTAGCATTCTTGCTTCGTTTCGTCGATTCCGTCCGAACATTGCTATACCAAATGCGTTGCCCCGTCTTGCCGCTAACCAAGTCAACGAAACAGCCGACACCTTCGCGAACGCCACCTCCGTGAAATCGCGTTCCGAACAAAAGGTCTTTCCAACCATCGCCATCGACATCCGATACCGCAATCGCTCTCTCGATCATTCCATCTAGATTGGGCAAATGAAATGGTTTCTCCCAAAACGCTTTACCATTGTCTCCGCGATGTGCCATGACCGAACCGTAGGGTGGGGTCATCGGATGACTCCACATGGCCCCAGCGGTATGAATGGGCACAATCCACTCGTCGATACCATCTCTATCAAGATCGACAATGACGGGGAAGTCCTGCTCTCGACTGAAGTAGCTTTGCGGAAGTCGATTCAAATTGCCATCCACTGTCTGCTTCCATACTTCTTGATTCGTTTCCAAATCCGATCCCACATACTCCGAAGTTTTCCAAGCTGGTGTTGCGTGAACGGTCAATAGGATTGTCTTGCCGTTCGAATTGCGAATGAGTTTCGGTGCGCATACACAGTCATCAAGCAATTTCTGCTCTTTGAACAACTCGCCCGTTTGAGGATCCACGATTTGTAGATCTTCACCATCGATCCAACACAAATAGCTTCGGTCCACGTCCTCAAATGGGAAGGGGCGCTCGGTTCCCAAACGCAAGCTGGTTTCGTTTGGGTCATTCTGCCTCACAGAATTAATAGTTCCCGAGTAACCATTGAAGTAAAAGTTGTTGTCCACAAACGAACCTCGCTGCCGCGACCTCTTTTCAATTTGGCCCCAATGCAGATGCAGTGGACGCGAGGAAATTGGCATCACCGCTGAGTTGCTAACAACTTTAGGCATTAGTTGGTTTTGATAGAGCCAGCGGACGCTACCATCTGATGGATCCATGTTGACAAGCCACCGATTCAATAGTGCCGATTGAAAGTCATGCGAAGCAAAAACGACCCCCAGGCTTGAATTACCACCCGCAAGGCCTGGGAATTCCTGAATAACAATCGGACAAAGCGCTGTGGCCGCCTGAATGAGAGAGGATTCGAACAGACCATGCCGCCAAAGCTCCCGGCCATCCAAACTGTCCAAGCAAAGTAGTTCGGCTTTGTTTGGATGCGCAAAAACGATTTCTTGGCTACCATTGCCATTGGTGTCATTGATAACCGCACAACGATCAGGCTGAAAGGTAGCGGGACAGCCACGAACACTATGCCCCCATTCGATTTTGTCCGGATCTTGAAAGGTCCACAGAATCTTTCCAGACCGTGTTTCAATCAACGCCAGTCCATCGCTTCGCAGCACTATGCAATGATTCGAGGACTTGAGATTCCTATTGATATCGCGATTTTCGTACCAAAGCACATCATCCAACATCCATCGGTGCGACTGCGGTTCTTTCAATACAATCATGGGCTCAGTGAATTCATTTTGCCGCAAGTGTGCAGGATCAATCGATCGTTGGTAGCCCAGCCGTTGTGGCGCGATAACATCCAATCGCAACTCATTACCGGGAAGCAACACTTCGATCGCTGGAGCAGTAAATGCCGCGAATCGGTTGCCGGAGGCATCCACAGCAGTCACAGAAACCGAATCGCCTGAAATCGTTTCAAAAGCGATGGGAATCATGTTTGCATCCGAATAGGCCCGCCAAGCTGTGCCGCCAAGCAACATCAGAGCGATCGCGGAAACTGCGGAGAGGCTTGCCACCTTTAACAGATGTGGTTGGCTTGAGAAGAACTGCGGATATCGAATGATCAATGGATTCATTGGTGCGGGCGATTGTCGCAGCTCCTCGCCAGAAATTTTGGGATTAGACATGTGGGATTAGACATGTGGGATTAGACATAGTTGTTTTCATAGCAAGAGAGTAACCGATCTTCTAGTCTAGTGTTTCGCTTGAGATGAATCGCGTCGTGGTAGAGACGAATCACGGCGGGGACCGCCGTGCCACACTTTATTCCTGTCCCGCTGTGATATTTTTGCATTTTGGTATCCTTTGCCTAGCCAGCCGTCGATCCTCTCCGGTGTTCTCGACATGGTTGGGCGAGAAGCATGTCGCACGGTCCGGGAGACTTGGATGAAAAATATATCTGTTGGAGTTAGAAGCTATTCGCAGCCGATGGTTCAAGCGGAGCACAAGGAGCTGGCGACATGGGTCATGGAAACGGCAGCCCTTTGCAATGCGGATTCGATTCAATGGTGCGATGGCTCACAAGCCGAATGGGATCAGCTTACAGCCAAACTCGTTGAGTCTGGTACTTTCATCCAGCTCAACCCGACTCTTCACCCGAACTCTTTCTTGGCCAGAAGCAATCCATCGGATACAGCTCGCGTTGAGGACCGCACCTTCATTTGTTCACTTCGAGAGGTGGATGCTGGTCCGACCAACAATTGGCATCCTCCAGAGCAAATGCGTCGCAAGCTGACCGACAAATTCCAAGGTTGCATGTCCGGCAGGACAATGTATGTGGTCCCTTTTTGCATGGGGCCACTCGATAGTCCGCTGGCTCTCATTGGCCTCGAGCTTACGGATTCGCCGTACGTGGTGGTCAACATGCGGATCATGTGCCACATGGGTGCGGAGGTATTGCAAAAGCTCGGGCGCGATGGTGACTTCATTCCGTGTCTTCATAGCGTAGGTAAACCGCTTGCGGCTGGTGAGCAGGACGTGCCATGGCCTTGCAACGACGAAAAGTACATTGTTCACTTTCCGGAGTCGCGGGAAGTCTGGTCGTATGGAAGCGGCTATGGCGGCAATGCATTGCTGGGCAAGAAGTGTGTTGCATTGCGAATCGCTAGCGCAATTGCCCGGGATGCAGGTTGGATGGCGGAACACATGCTCATCATGGGACTAGAATCTCCCGATGGTGCAAAAACGTATTTGACCGCCGCCTTTCCAAGCGCATGTGGCAAGACCAACTTGGCCATGATTGTGCCGCCGGAGAGTTACGGTGAACAAGGCTGGAAGACGACGCTGGTGGGAGACGACATCGCGTGGCTATGGCCAGGCAAGACAGGCAAGTTGCATGCGATCAATCCTGAGACCGGCTTCTTTGGGGTAGCGCCGGGAACGTCATGGCATTCGAACACAGCCGCCATGCAAGCGCTGGCCAAGAATACAATTTTCACCAATGTCGCATTGACCGATGAGGGTGGCGTTTGGTGGGAAGGGCATTCCGAGCCTCCAGTACACTTAATCGATTGGACGGGACTTGATTGGACCCCGGGCTGCGGGCGGTTGGCTGCGCACGCCAATTCGAGATTCACTGCTCCGGCCGGACAATGCCCGAACATCGATCCGAAATGGCAAGATCCAGATGGTGTCCCCATTGATGCGATCATCTTCGGTGGGAGAAGACCGACCACGATGCCGCTAGTCTTTCAGGCGTTTGACTGGACGCACGGTGTGTTCCTTGGAGCGACCCAGGGGTCCGAGACAACGGCAGCTGCGACAGGCAACATCGGAACGGTACGTCGAGATCCGATGGCCATGTTGCCATTCTGTGGCTACAACATGGGTGACTATCTAGGCCATTGGTTGAACATGCGGAAGAACATTCAACGTCTGCCTCGAATCTTCCATGTCAACTGGTTTCGTAAGGATGCAAATGGAAAATTCCTTTGGCCGGGTTTTCGAGAGAACTTGCGGGTACTTGAATGGATCGTCAAACGCTGCCAAGGAAAGATCGCGGGGCATGAGACCCCTATCGGCTGGACGCCCGACTGGAAGAGTTTTTCGACTGAAGGCCTCGATGGATTTACGAAGGAACAATTTGATGCAGTCATGCTGTTTCGAAGAGAAGATTGGCTTGCTGAGATTACGAATCAAAATGACTTTTTTTTAAAACTATATCATTCCATGCCGAAGGAATTGATGTGCCAGCGGGAGCTGTTAATGGCGAGAATGGCATAAGATGCAATAGTGAAGAGTCAACATCGTTGGTTAGAGATTGTGGGTCATCTCCTTAACTTGCTTGGTCGCTATGCCGATGGGGCGATCGAGTGGGATGCCCGCGCAGGCTAGGATCGTGGTGAGCAGGTCGCCTTGATTGCCTTTGGTGTCTGGCAGGAAGCGTCCCGTGTTGATCGTGCCGCCGCCTTTGCCCGCGATAATAAAGGGAAGGTTATCGCGGGAGTGTTTGTTGCCGTCTTCGAGGCCGGAGCCCCACATCATGATGCAGTTGTCGAGCAAGGTGCCGTCGCCTTCGCGGAGGCTGGCCATCTTCTTCACCATGTAGGCGAACTGGGCGATGTTGAACGCGGTAATCGCAGCGACTTTCGCGACCTGCTCGGGCTTGTTCTCGTGATGGGTCTGGGAGTGATGCTCGTCATTGAAACCGAGCTCGGGATAGGAAACACCGTTCGGCGTGGAGCCGATGTAGGTGCTGACGCGAGTCGTGTCGGTCTGGAAGGCGAGCACGTTGAGGTCGCACATGACCTGCATGTACTCGCTGCGTTTGTCGCCCATAGGAATCTTGACTTCGATGGGCGGGGAATCGGAGGCGTTGCGTTTGCTCGCAGCAACTCCGGCCTTCTCCATCGCGGCCTCTCTTTGGCGATACTCGATGGCGGCAATGCGACGCTCCACGGCACGCACGCTGTCGAGGTATTCATCTAGTTTGTGCTGGTCGTCCTGCGGGAGTTTCCGGCGCAGGTCTTTGGCGCCATCAAGCACCAAGTCGAGCATCTGACGATCGAGCCGGTCCACTTTCGCGAGTTGTCCAGGTTGGTCCGTTTTTCCGAACAGTCGGTTGAGCACGCTGCGGGGATTCGTCTCGGCGGGGACGGGCTGCGTCGGCGAACGGAAGCTGCAATGCGTATAATAACCTTCGTTTAGCCCCTCCTGGTTCTCCTTGTGCGTCTGCGGCATAGTGGCCAACTCCAGCGACCGCAGGGAGGTGAAACCGCCCACGAAGTTGGCCGCGATCTGGTCCACAGAAATTGCAATGTTGATCTGGCTCCGCGTGTCCGCATCGGGCAGTCGTGCCGTGAGCCAGGTCGAGAGTTCTAGCGCGTGCGGCGCGCCACCGAAAGGCAAGATCGGCACGCCCGAGATGCCCTTCATGAGCAGGCACTGGTCGAGCACGGGCTGCAGCGATTCCAAAGCAGGCGGCGGCGAAGTCAGAAAGCTCTCCGCATTCGCCGGCCAGAACTGATCCGGAATAACGCCGTGCGGCATATACATGAAGCCAAGGCGCACAGGTAGCTCGACTGTCTTGCCCTTGCCTGAGTCGGCCCAGCCCATGGTTTTCAAAAGCGGCAACGCGAGGGCAGCGCCGAGCCCTTTCAAATGGGTGCGACGATCGATGCGAAATTTATTGACCATTTGACTTAGGGGCCTCGTGTTCATGGATGCGGCGATTAACGAACGGATAACTGGTGACGATCTCGGAAATTAGGTTCTGCATGCGATAGCCATCCTTCGCGATGGCCACCATCAATTGATCGACCACGATCTCGTCGTAGCCTTCGAGTTGGCGGCACAGGGCATAGGCTAGCAGTTTCCGTGTGAGGTTCCGTGCCAGCTCGTCCTTCCGTGCGGCGATGATGGCTTTCAGCTCGCGGGGAGAGGAGAAGCACTTTTCGCCAGGCAACTCGCCCGCTGCGTCGATCGCGCCGCCCGTATCGTCCATATCGCGCCACCGCCCGATGGCGTCGAAGTTCTCCAAACCAAAGCCGATCGGATCAAGAATCTTGTGGCAGTTCGCGCACACGGCGTTTGTTCGATGGAGCTCCGTACGCTGCCGCAGAGTCAAATTTTCAACTGCTTGCTTGTCCTGCTTTTCCAAAAGCGGAACGTTCGGCGGCGCCGGAGGCACGTGCTCACCGAGTACCTGCTCGAGCACCCACACGCCGCGTTTCACAGGGCTGGTGCGATTTGGGAACGAGGTCGTCGCCAGGATGCCAGGCATGCCGAGAATGCCACCGCGATTCGTGTCCTCCAGCTTCACCTTGCGCATCTCCGGGCCGGTGACGGTTTTCTCCAGACCGTACAACGCGGCGAGAGTGCCGTTGAGGAAAGTGTAATTGCTGTCCACGAAGTCGATCACGCTACGGTTTTCGCGAACAATACTGTCGAAGAAAAGGCGCGCTTCGTCGACCATTGCTGCGCGCATCTCGGCGGTCATTTGCGGAAACATCGCGGGATCGAAGGTCTTGCTCTCCAGCCCCATGAGACCAAGCCACTGAGCGCCGAAGCCGTCGAACAGCGCCCGCGACCGGGAATCGGCGAGAAGGCGATTCACTTGCGATTGGAGGACCGACTGCTCGTGAAGTTTCCCTGCATCCGCCAGCGCGGATAGTTCCGCATCGGGCATCGTCGCCCAGAGCAGATACGACAGGCGCGACGCGAGTTGAAAGTCATCCAGCGGCACGATTGTCTGTCCCGCTTTCGGCTCCTTCTCTGGAGTGATGAAGAGGAACTGCGGAGAAACGAGGACCGCCTTAAGCATCAGGCGCATCGACGCCGGGTAGTCGAGATTGTTTTCCTGCGCCAGATCGAAGACCCGCAACAAAAGCCCCAGCTCCGCTTCCGACGCAGGACGGCGATAGGCGTTTCGGGCCAGCTTGTTCGCGACCGTTCTCGCCGCCGCGCGAAGATCGCTGCTAGCCGCGGGCGTGTCTCCAAAGAGCCGCTTTTGCATCTCCGTCGGCGGCTGATCTTTGGGCTCCAAAATCCGCTCCAGCACTTCATTGGCGATGGCGAGATATTGCTCCGACTGGAGCGGCGACAGCGTATTGAGATACCCCTCGCCGAACACTTCATCTGGCAACTCCGCTGCGACCGCGGGGTCCACTCCGAAGAGCTCCCGCAGCGTGTTGCCGTACTCCACCTTGGTCAGCCGACGGATCACAAATGCGCCCGGGTCTTTCTGGCTGAGAAATTTGATCGTCCCCACCCAGTCCACGAACACCTGCCTCTCCTCATCGGTTGGCTGCTTTTTCGCATCGTCAGGAGGCATGTCGTGCGCCTTGACATTGGCCAGCGCCTGCTTCCATGTCTTAGTCGACGAGGGAGCTCCGGGAGCCATCAGCGTCGGCGAAAAGTTGATGCCGCCCTCCATTCTGTCAAGACCGTGACAATCCGTGCAATAGGATTTGAAGAAGGGCGTGACGCGATCCTCGAAGACCTTCTTCGTCTCCGCCTGCCGTGCCGCGAAGTCCTGCTCCTCCGCTGGTGCAGATACCGCCGGCGCCACGACTGCGGGCAGGGCCAAGGCAAAGCCCACGAGGGTCAGAACCAGTGGGTCGCGGCGAAATGTATCGGCGGTATAAATAGGAAACCGCTTTTTGGCCGCTGCGATGCCGCTGCTAATGACGGAGACGAAATCGCACCGTGTGTGACTTGGGGTTAGTTTCATTGATCGGGCTTGCACCTTCTCGGATTCGGAGCCTAAAGAAATCATTCTAATCTCATGTCTTGGTTCGAGCATTTTCAATCGATGTCATCCAGCATTCACATCAGCTCTGCCGTCCATTTCGAATCCCATTCTCGTAAAAAGCTGTCGTGTAGTCAACTCGCTCTGCGGGCGTTGCACTGGGGGTCAAACTCGGGTTTCGGGATTCAGGTTTAGTTTCATTTCAATTTCCCATTGTTGACGAACCGCTGCGTTTGATTGGTCTAATCGCTTGGCACCTCGCCGCAACACTGCCCAACTCTTCCTTACGCAATCCCGAATCCCGAGCTTGACCCACACCGGTTCCCCCACACCGGTTCCTACCGACAGCTTTTGCAATCCATTGCGTCAACTGTTCGATCGCGACTTTGTCATGTAAGTATCGAACTTCGTAGCTCAAGCTTCTAACCACCTTGCGATACGTATCGACGGAAAGTCGAACGTCGAATTGTTCGGCCAGTTGCTCGATCGCTGGTTGATGTGGCAAGTCCGCAGCCAACCGCCCAAGCTTATGAGCCAACGCAGGGCTCACTCGATCATCAATAAGCCCCAATCGTAGATCCATCGACGAAGCTTAGATTCCAAGCCGTGATCGTAGCCAACCGAGGGGCGAGAGGCCACGTATTGGCGAGAGGCCACGTATTGTTAACTCGTCCGACTTACGCAGCAATCGCACTATTCGTCGACGTTCTTCGAGCGAGGGTTCGTCGTCAGTTTTCCCCGATGAACTGTTGGCTTTCGCCGCTTCAGGCTCTTCGTCAACTGGTGTTTTCCCCTCGATCGCTTCTTCGATGAGAGGTTGCCCCATTAGGTTTGCTGGGGCGCTAGGTCGGTGATATACCTTTGGTGGCACCTTTGGCATCTGATCTATCAACTTGCCAATAGATTCCGTAGAAGCGTCCAAATCATCTCTATCGATGGGATAACAAAGCTGCACGCGCTCGTATAGATCGGTTCTTTCTCGGGGGTCAAGCAAACGATATGTGGCCACTGCAATCTTGGCTCGGCGAACATCGTCTGCTGACTGCTGAATATGGTCGCTTACGTATTGGCTTCCGCCGTAATTCAAGGCAACCGACATCGCTTGAGCTGCCGACCGAATAACATTGGTGCGACACTCCCCCCGGCTTAGGCCCAGGAAACGGAAGTGAGCAACAAAAGCATCGTTTTTCTTATTGCGTTGTATATTGAGGTTGAATTTCATAGTGTTTCTAACCCGCCCTTCCTTAAATCGGTTCGGCAGCCTCATGCTGCGACTATCGGCATCATTGTAGTCCCCGCAGAAGCAACCTTTCCCGAAGAAGTATTGAGCATTTGACGAACCACATAGGCAAAAAGTTCGCTAAATTTTAAGGGAGGGAGAATCGTTCCCTACGGCCTGATGTTAGGAGTGAGATGTCCCCCAAAGGTTTTCGCAAAGTCCCTTCTTAAATTGCGTAAAAAATTCTGACTTGGTAAATTTTTCCATTTTTGGCAGCCGCTTGGCCGAATTTCCGGGAATGTGGATAAAAAAATTTGATCCAGTGGCACGAAATCCTGTTTCCCGTGTATCTTGATTCTTCGTCGGGTGATCGTTCTCAATGCACCCGTTTAGATCGATCGTCAACCAAAACTCTGTGTAGGTTATGGCATGGTCCTGTCAGGCGAAGAAATCCGAGCACGGCAAGGTACGGACATTCACATTACTCCCTTTTGTGAAGAATGTCTTAATCCAAACAGCTACAATTTGACGTTGCACAATGAGATCCTGGTCTATGAGGAAGTCGTTTTGGATGTTAAGCATCCGAATCGCTTTCGTCGAATCATCATTCCGGACGAGGGTCTTATCCTCAGTCCTGGCCAAATTTTCCTTGGACGGACCGTCGAGCACACCGAGACGCACAATCTAGTGCCGATGATCGAGGGACGAAGCTCTATCGCTCGGCTTGGACTATTTGTGCATTGTTCGTCTGGCTTTGGGGACGTTGGTTTTCGTGGTCATTGGACGATCGAAATGTTCGCAGTGCAACCAATTCGTATCTATGCAGGAATCCGGATCTGCCAGATTTTTTATCATGAATTGATCGGTGAAGTCCGCGAATACGCCAGCGAAAAATATCAGAACAATCGAGACGTCCAGCCGAGTATGCTATACAAGGAGTTTGCCGGATGCAGAGAGTACGATCAACTGGAACTTAACTTTGGCTCTGTCACGGCAAGACGACACGAAGAACCAAACAATCGCGTGCAAGCGGTTTTGGACGCTTCGACGTAGCGAATTCACTGACGTGGGGCGGTTCGCCTTGTTCAGCTTGGAAGCAGAACAATCCATCAGGACAAGCCTGGGGTATTTCTGAATTCCACCGCCTTGCCCGTTGGATCTTTTCGGCCTTTTGGCTATTCAACTTACGGCCCGTGCTAGGCCTCGCAAGCGGCGCTTGCTAAGTTGGGACTGCATCGTACGATAGGAGCCTATCTTTTTACTCCTACTGTAGGCTTTCATCCAATATGTCCGTTGCCAATCTACACCAAATTCAAACACTGATACCGCATCGCGAGCCGATGTTACTGGTGGATGAAGTGATCGAGCAGACCGATAAAAACATCGTGTGCAAAAAAACCTTCTCGAACGAAGACTTCTTCTTGCAAGGTCATTTTCCCGGCTTTCCACTTGTACCTGGAGTTATCCTTTGCGAATGCTGCTTACAAAGCGGTGCCATTCTGCTTAGCCAATTCACTCCCAAGGATGGCTCAGTACCAGTTGCAACGCGGATCGATGGAGCCAAATTCAAACGCATGGTTCGTCCGGGCGAAACGATCGAAATACATGTCACACTCAACGAAGTAGTATCGACCGCTTATTTCATGACGGGCAAGGTCACCGTCGACGGCAAACTGGCTGCAAGACTAGATTTCGCTTGCAGTGTTGCCAAACCTACGGCCTAGGCGACGAGAAATAGAAAAACAACGGCATTCACTACCACGCATTTCGAAAGAACACAATGGACTCGTCATCTAGTTCTCTTCTTAGCTGGCGGCTTCGAGAACCAATCTCCGCCGCATCCATCCATGGCGATAGCAACGACGGTTCCGTCGATCTCGAATTCCCTGAGAAAATCTCGGCGGGCACCGGACGATTTGGTATTCGCTACGAACAGCTTAGCTCTGGTTGCTCGGCCGGCTTGTATTGTTTGACCATCGATACCGGCGATGTCGTGGTAACTATTTTACCCGATCGGGGTATGGGGTTATGGAAGTGCTGGAGCGGTGATCTTGAATTTGGATGGCAGAGTCCGGTGCCTGGCCCAGTTCATCCGAGCTTCGTCCCAGTTCATGACTCATCAGGTATCGGTTGGCTAGAAGGGTTTGATGAGCTTTTGGTTCGATGTGGTTTGCAGAGCAATGGAGCCCCTGAGTTTGCTGGAAATGGAGTCCTTCGTTACCCGCTTCACGGACGCATCGCAAACCTGCCAGCACACCAACTCGTAATCCAAGTCGATGTAGAAAATGGGTGCCTGGATGTGATCGGTGTAGTGAGCGAATCACGATTTTTGGTTTACTCTTTGGAACTGCAAACGCGATATCGATTCCATGTCGGAAGCCCCATCATAGAGGTCATCGACACGGTGACAAACCGATCCAGTCAGCCTGGTTCGATGCAATTGCTGTATCACATCAACGTGGGTCAACCTGTCTTGCAATCAGGTTCAACAGTTCACGTTGCATATCGAAATTTGGCTCCACGCGATGCTCGTGCAGCAGAATCAATTGAACGCTGGAATCAATGCGAGGGCCCAGCCTTCGGTTACCAAGAGCAAGTCTACTTTATCGACCCAGTTGGCGATGAACAAAGCTGGTCCGAAGCCTTGTTAGCTTCAGCCGATGGCGGGTTTGGCTTTGCAGTTCATTTCGATACGCGAACATTGCCCTACATGAGCCTTTGGAAGAACACGGCGGCGGTGGACGACGGATACGTTGTTGGATTAGAGCCGGCCACCGGTTTTCCAAACCCACGTTACTTTGAAGAGAAAAATGGGCGAGTCGTTGCGCTGCAAGGGGGCGAATCCAAAACGTTTCGACTGAAGCTACAGCCCCTAACGACGTTGAACGCGGTCACTCAATCCCGAAGCAGAATTGAAACATTACAGAGTTTTCCAGGTGTTCGAAGAGACAGTCCGCAACCGGGGCAATCATCCGCTGCAACTCCGTAAGGAATCGTGGCCGACGCTGCTAGCGTCGGATCGGATGCTGGCAGCATCCGCCACGACTTGCTAAGGATTCTCTTTGAGCCATGTTTTGTCCGTGGTGCTTAACTTATCGATCGATAACGTGATCTCTTTGCCGTCGTCCTTTACAAGCGTGACTTGCGTCGACGTTCGCGATAATAGTTTTGCCTCGATGGTGAATTTGCCGGTGGCGTCAGTCCAAACGCGCTTCTCGGACCTTGTCGCCTTGATCCGAAGTTTCTTCAGATCGGACCTTCGAATGATGAGTTGGCTGCGATGAATGAGTCCGTCGAACTGCGGCGGACGGTCATCCCAATGAATCTGAACCGTGTCTTCTTTGCTGTCCTTGAGCACTGTCACGTAATTCCATTTCCGCCCCCAACATGCAGCTAGCTTCGTGCCTCTGGGGACGGGGAAATCCAATGGCAACAACTCCGCTTCCTTTGGGATCGGAATGTCGATTGGATTGTTTTGTAACATCAAAACCGGCGCAGGAAATCCCTCTGCGGCATTGCCCCCACTCGTCATCGGTGCTCCGCTGCGAGCCTCCATCAGACTGCGTTCATTTCTTTCTCGAATCCGCTTCGCTTCTTCTTCGTTTCGTTTTGTTGAATTGTCTAGGTCCTCATCGAAAGTAGATTTTTTTGGCAACCGAATTTGAAACTTCTCCGTTGCGCCCGGCCTCGCAAGTTCCTCAAGAGTCTGCGTTGCTATCACGAGTGAACCATGATCTATCTTTTTGTCAAAAGCATGCGGTTGGGAATCGTAGTGGATATGCAGTTGCTGGCCCTCGATCGAAGTCACTGTCGCGTCCACCAATTGATTCATCAGGATTGCTCGAACAGGAGTGCCGGGAACGATATTCATCGCATCCGTTATGACATCATAACCATCCGGAAGAATCTCTTCTGTCCCTGGAATGACGCGTGAACTTGGCTGGAAAGAGCTCGGTGAGGAGTCCCCTTGTTTAAGCACCGACGGCTTGATCGCGATCCATCCATCGCGAGACATGGTTTTCAGTTTGGCAACTCCAGGTATCTTGACGGTCACCATTGCTTCGTTTGTCAACGCCTCTGCTTCGACCCATTCGCCATATCGCCCCACTCTGATCGGCATGCCAGGAATCAACTTGGTAGATGCCCTAACTGGCTGATAGTCTGCGGGAAGGGAGAAAGGTGGCTTTCGGCCCACCAAGTCCTTTTGGTAGGCAGCGGATTCTTTATCGTTCCACTCTCTGGCCGTTGTGGGATCACCACCAGGATTACCTACTCGCACTACGTTCGAGACAAGGCACTTGAATGGGCATTCCTCAGCAAAGGAGCCTGCGACCACTAAGTAAAGCTCTGCATCAAGCGTTTTTCCGCTTGAGAAAAGCGAGCTAAGTTCCAATTTGCCTTCGGCTTCGCTCAAGAATCCAATTCCCATAACCTTTAGGGGACCTTCTGAAGTTTTGCCCGCTAGCATCGCCATGCCAACTCCGTCTTTGGTACGGTTGAAGTTCATAACAAAAGAAGGCCGACCCAAAGTATCGTTGCTTTGATTGACGCTACCCAGCGTAAAAGCGGGCATTTCAGGCGCAGGCAGGATGAGATCTTGCGCTGTCGACAGCCTAACGCAATAGACGATTAAACTGAAACAAGCAAACCAAGCCATTCTTATTCGAACCCATTCGATCATCGTGGTCTTTAGGCCTCCAGGCTGCGTTTGGCTTCGTCGACCAGGTACATGGTATTGCATCCTGGGCAGGATAGATACCATTCGTAATAGTATTTTTGACCCAGTTTTGGGGTCTTGGCTTTGGTTGGTTTCTTGACAATTGGCGTGCCGCATTTTCGGCAGGGCTCACCCGCTTCTCGATGTGAAACATTGCTTGCCGATGCAGTATGCGCCGATGAGGCTGCGCTTGGCCACGACATCGGAATTACGCTCGGAACGAATCCGCCGCAAGCTTGTATTTCACGAATATACCCTTCGTCGGGTACCGTATCACAAGACTGTGCAGCAGCCACTGCCAGCACATCGCAACGTTCATTCTCGGGCACTCCTGCATGTCCCTTAACCCACTTGAATCGCACCATATGCTTGGCATAAATCAAAAGGAATCTGGCCCACAGATCAGCGTTTTTTGCCCTTTCGGATTTCGTTCGGTACCAGTTATTCTTGCTCCATTTCTGAACGGAACCTCGTTCGACCGATTCGACAACGTACTTGGAATCGCTATACAACGTCACGCGGCATGGCTTTGTTAACGCTTCCAGTCCGATGATTACCCCCATCAGCTCCATCCGATTGTTGGTAGTTCGGTGAAAGCCTCCTGAGAGTTCCTTTCTATGTTTGCCAGCCAATAGCACGACGCCATAACCGCCAGGTCCCGGGTTAGGCTCTGCGGCGCCATCGGTATAGATAACGACATGGCTCATCGGGCCGGCAAGCGACTTGGTCTTGTCGTCGGTTGGTTCGCCATCGCTATCCATAATTGCTGCTAGCTGGTTGCGCCTAATGGTCCGTAGATTGGTCGGTGCTTGGTGTAGCCACCATCGGTAGTCAGGACTTCGCCCGCACACCAACACTCTTTGGCCCAAAAGAACATGGTTGCGGCTGAAATGTGTTTTGGCTCGGTTAGTGCACCCATCGGCATAGCGTCGGCCACCGCTTCCAGTCGGCCGGCGCTAATAGGATTCTGTGCCGCCATCGGGCCACGCAGGGGTGAAGGCGCGAGTCCATTTAAAATAACGCCGTACTTTTCAACGAAGTGCCTTGATTGCAGTCGTAAAAAGTTGAGTAACCCACCTTTGGATTCTTCGTAGGCCGAGCTTGCCCGTCCCTCAGCTCCAACGGTCGCCGAAGTCGAGAGAACAATAACGCCGCGTGCGCCATGAACCAGAGCCCCCGTTTTCACTCCGTGTTTGATTACATTGTGGGCGCCCCACAGGTTGACCTCACAAGCTCCCATGACGTCTTCCTTGGTGAGGTCTTCAGGGGCGGTCAATGGTTTCGGAGAAATCCCAGCCGTATGCATAAAGTACCTTATGCCAGGGTGCCTCAAAAAGAACGCTTGAACAGCTTGTTCGCTCGTAATATCAACTGACTCGGCTACAACCTCGGTTTCATTTTTAGTTTGCTTTGACACGGAGCTGGCAAAGTCCAGCAGTGTCATCTTGTCGGTGCCGACTCCAATTGTGGTAGAATGATCGACCAAAATAAGTTTTCTTAGGTTGAGCCATGGAATAATATTCGTGGCCATATGCTGACCCATCAAACCTACGCCGATGATCAAGGCAGTGGCATTGTTTTCGTAACTAAGAGGCGAAGGAGGCAATTCAAATTACTCCGAGAACGAGGGGGTGGGTAGGTTATACTAATAGCTTAGCTGTTCAATGGTATTTTCATAGACTTGGGTCGCCCAGCACCCATTTCTGCACGAGGCTGGTTCCGCACGTTCGCTGGTAGGGTATGCTAGTGGGATGATTCTGCATATCGATATGGATGCATTTTACGCGTCGGTTGAGCAACGCGATGATCCATCGCTGTTGGGCAAGCCTGTTGTCGTCGGTGGTTCAGCAGAGGGGCGGGGAGTTGTTGCGGCCTCCAGCTACGAGGCACGCAAGTTCGGCATTTACAGCGCGATGTCAGCATATCGGGCCAAGCAACTCTGTCCCCATGCAATTTTTATTCGCCCTCGCATCGACCACTACGTAGCGGTCTCACAACAACTTCGCCAAATCTTCGAAGAATTCACGCCGCTAATGGAACCGTTGTCGTTGGACGAAGCTTTTCTCGATGTGACAGGCAGTGAGAGCCTATTGGGACCAGCGACCCAGATCGGAAAACAAATAAAAACACTTATCCAGGCGAGACTTCAACTGACTGCATCCGTTGGTGTTGCACCAAATAAGTTTGTCGCCAAAATTGCTAGCGACTTGGAAAAACCAAACGCCTTTGTTGTGGTATTGCCCGACCAAGTCCAGGCGTTCCTAGACCCTTTGCCGGTCGGGAGAATCTGGGGAGTGGGCAAGGTTACCGCCCAAGTATTCAAGCGTTTTGCGATCTCGACAATTGGCCAACTTCGGCAGCTCTCTCGAGAATCGCTATTCGAACTTTTCGGGGCGTCCGGTGAGCACTATTGGAAACTCTCTCGTGGAATAGACGATCGATCGGTCGTGCCTGACCGCGAGGCAAAGTCGATTTCCAATGAAACAACTTTTGCCGAGGACATTTGCGATGTCGATGCCCTCAAGGCTTGGCTAGTAACTTTAGTCGAGCAGGTGAGTCGCCGACTAAGAAACCACGATCGAACAGGCAGAACAGTCGAATTGAAAATTCGTTTTTCCGATTTCAAATCGGTAACTCGCTCGCTGACACTTGGAAGTCCGACGAACATCACGAACGAGTTGCTGGAAGCGGGACTCGAGTTGCTTTGCCACCGGCTTCCGAGAAATCGCCCGCCTGTCCGTTTGATTGGGTTCGGCGTCAACAATCTCGAACAGACTGGTATTATGCAAATGCAATTGTTTGATGAATCCGAAAGAGTGCAACAGCGATCGCTAGACAAAGTTTCTGATGAGATTGCAAAAAAGTTTGGGAAAAACGCTTTGCATCGTGCTACAGGGATCATGCGCAAGGGATCTTAACTGCGACTTGCAAACGCACAAGGCGAAATCATTACGTTGGTGTAACTTCCGAAGCGATTTTGCGGTCTGAATTGAATCGATACGCTTAACTCACTGGATGCAATTTCGGCGTGCATCCGCTCGATTGCTAGTTCTGGATTTGGATTCGATTTCTGTTTGCGAGCGGTATCGACGAGTTATGCACATGGAAAACTTCGAGACCGAATGGCGATCTACGCCCTAAAAGTTTTCCTAAGTGACATGTTCTGATCGGTTTGCAAATCATTCACGCTTGTTCGTGGTCTTCGGACGTTGGTAAACCACTACCTGTGCGATACTCTCTTGCATGAAAGTATCGAGTTCGCACAAAGCCAGCGGGCCAGATGCGAGACCCATTCCAACCCCTTACAACGATTGCATATGACACCACCACCTGCATTCTTGTCCAATCTCGAAATACCACTTGACAATGCATTGTCATCTTCGCAAGCATCGGCAGATCTTGACCATCATGCTCAAACGGTAACAACCCCGTTTGTTGGCCAATGGCACACGCTGGTCAGTCAAACCAATTGGGAAAAAGGCAAGATAATCTCCGAGTGGAGATCCGCCTTGATTTCCTCGGACGCTGCGACAAACTTCTATAGCGATGAGACATGGTCCATGCAAGTTGGTGCGGTCACGAGTCAGCATGTTGGTCGATTGCGAAGAGTGTATGATCGGTTTGGACAGGCTTGCTCAAGCTATCCAGGACTCTATTGGAGTCATTTCTTGGCTGCAGTCGACTGGGACGATGCAGAGTTGTGGCTTGAAGGAGCCATGCAAAGCAAGTGGAGCATTTCTGAAATGCGCAGAACTCGCTGGGAGTCGACCGGCGGCGACCCAAAACACGCACCACGCGACGAAGAGCTGATTACGTCAGAAATCGATGACGATTTCGATCCACTTACTGCCGAAGTGGATGAAGAAACCGATCGGGAAAAACGCGATCGTGCGGAATCGAGCGGGCCGCTGGCCGAAGGCCCAGATTTCGGAGAGGAAGAGTATGATCCGGCTATGGCAGGTGCGTCGCAGTCTGGCGATCCTCCATTCGAATCCGAGTCCTTTGACGCTTCGAAGGAACTAGGGAATCCCTTTGTCGGTTTGCCAAACCTGCCGCCGGATATCTCAGAGGCCCTCGAGCAATTTAAGTTGAGTATAGTTCGACATCGAGCAAGCAAGTGGTCTGATATTTCACAAAAGCAAATGCTCGACGTACTTGACGCCCTCAGGTTGTTTGTTGATCGCTGATCAAGGCCGAGTTTTCTCATTTTTCCTCATTTGCGACCTGGGCACAACTTGCCGCTCGCCTAAAGTCAAGAGCCAACGAATGCGCCGCTAGAGCTCGTGCGATATTGAGAATTGCGAGTATATTGATGGCTCGCTACATTGCGATTGGACCACCTATCAAGGATGTGAATGATAAAATCAGAGTCGAGTACAACCAATCGAACCCATTCCTCACCTCCTATCGCAAGCGCGATTGCAACTTCCATATGTGCTTGCTTTGCATTTTCTGGGTTCGCGTTGTCTCGATGGACTGCGGCGCCTTATTCTGTGCTACTGGTGCTGTGGATCGTAGCCTATGTTGCGGGCGGATACCGGCCGCTCAAGGAATCGATGACGGCACTATGGTTAGGCAAGCTTAATGTAGATACGTTAATGGTTGCAGCGGCATTGGGTGCTGCCGTATTGGGGGACTGGGTTGAGGGAGCCGTCCTTCTGTTTCTGTTCTCTTTAAGCGGAACTCTCGAGGCATTTGCAACCTACAGGACGAATCACACGATAGAGTCGTTAGTTCAGCTACGACCAAGGCAAGCCACGCGGATTTCCAAAGAGTCTTCGGTCGATGAGATTGTGGAGGTAATCGAACTTCAACTGCGCGATGTTGTTCGTGTGCGCCCCGGTGAGCGATTCGCCATCGATGGGATTGTTATTGACGGTGAATCATGGGTAGATGAATCCACTTTGACCGGTGAAAGCGAATTGACCCACAAAGTAAGCGGGGCTAACGTTTTTTCTGGGACTATGAATGGCCAGGGAACGGTTTCCGTTGAAATGACCAAGGCGATTGCGGACACGACGCTTGAGCGAATCGTCCATATGGTTCATGAAGCCCAGGCGCAAAAGACTCCGACGCAACGCTTTGTCGAGTCTTGGCAGCAGCCTTATGTCATCGGAGTATTTGCAAGCGCACTTTTGATCTTCTTTGCTGCGAGATTAATACACTCAGCGAGTTGGTACGACGCATTTTATCATTCAATGGTTCTCTTGGTGGCAGCGTCCCCTTGTGCCGTGGTGGTCAGTTCACCATCGGTCATGTTATCGGCCATCGCCTTAGCTGGGAGGCATGGCGTACTTTTCAAAGGGGCTGTACACCTTGAGACGCTTGGTAAAGTCGATGTATTGGCCATGGATAAAACGGGTACGGTAACCATGGGGAAACCCGCCGTGACCGAAGTGTGGACGACACCGGAAACCAATGTGATTAGATTCCTTTCCCTGGCGGCGAAAGTCGAGAAGCAAAGCGAACATCCGCTCGCGGTGCCGATCATTCGGGAGGCCGAGCGGCAAGGAATTCCCAATCAACCGCTTGAATTGCATGATTTCCATAGCCATACCGGACTCGGAGTCTATGCGAGAGTCGAGGGTGTCTGGGTTGGAGCAGGACGGGAGAAATTATTTGAGACCTATAATGTCGAGTTATTGCCAGGAATTCTTGAAAACGCACAGCGGATGCGGGACGAAGGCCAGACGGCGCTGATTGTCATCGCAGCAGAAGAACGAATCGGTGGCGTGATTGGAGTGGCGGATCGAGTGCGGCCTGAAGCGGCAGATACGATTGCCAAGCTGAAGCGTCTTGGAGTACGCGAGATCGTGCTATTGACCGGTGACCATGAGCGTGTCGCGCTGGCTATTGCCAAGGAACTAGGAGTGGACGAGGTTCGAGCCGGTTTGCTGCCAGATGGAAAGGTAACGGAACTGTTGCGTCTGTCTAAGAATGGTCGATGCATTGCCATGATTGGCGACGGCGTTAACGATGCGCCTGCGCTTGCAACGGCTGACGTAGGTATAGCCATGGGTGGCGCGGGAACAGACGTAGCGCTTGAGGTCGCAGATGTCGTCTTAATGCGAGACGACCTTAAGGGTTTGCCGATGGCAGTATGGGTCAGTCGACTAGCTCGAAAGCGTGTTCGACAGAATATGGTGTTTGCATTTGTAACAATCGCGATTCTCGTGTTATCAACTTTTTTCGAGCTCCCGTTGTGGATTGGTGTGCTCGGTCATGAGGGCAGTACGGTGCTGGTCGTACTCAACGGGCTGCGAATGCTGTGGGAAAGAACACCGAGTTTTGAGGTTGCAACTGAGAATACTAGTATTCGATCGTGAATCGTATGACAACGCGCCGCCCAAATCTATCAATGACTCTCGCTTTAGACGCGTCGCCACATGGCCCTCTGGGCCGTGCGAAACGCGGGCCAGGGGCTCAAGCTACGGTCAACCAACTCCTGCCAACTCGCCTTAACGGCTTACACTGGCTGGTTGCGATGGAATTCTTGAGATACGAGTGGGCACAAATGCCCAGTAGGAGCGTTCGCCCCAATCCATTGCTTTCAAATAGTGTCGGGACTCTATAGGCTGATTGAGGAGCAACTGGCCCAAATCGTCTAGCACGGTTACATTGCTCCCGTAATACGAATGCCCCAACAAACTGCTGTCGACTGCTGTCGCATCGATTGTATCCATTCCATCGACGAGCATTACATCGGGACCTGAATCTCCGACTCGTTCTCGCTGATTGAAATACCGCGAAGCAATTAAGGCTAAATCTGTTTTGGATGTATAAAGTGTTGTACGACGCGACTTGGCAATAATTTTCGAAGCAATCTGATCCCTAAACACTCTTGCGTCGATGTCAGGGGCAGCCAAGACCACCTGATTGAAGTGTGGTTTTGAGCTCTGTTCGATTTCGCTCAGAGCCGCGGTTAGACCAACATTCCCCATGCTGTGTGCTATTAGGTTAATGGTGTCCGCGTTCGATTTGGCGGCGATTTCAAGCAGAAAAGATTGGATCTGTGACGTGCTCGACTCGATGTTTTCTTTGTCTGTGAGGTAGCTATACCAATTGGCCTGAGACGGCCAGCTATAGAAGACCGGGGCACCCGGAAATTTCAGGTCGTAGGCCATCTGTCCGGTCCGTCGAGCGGCATCTTCAAACGAGACGTTGTAGCCGTGAATGAATACAAAAATGTTCTTCCCCTTTCGTTCCATTTCTGTTTTCAAGGCCGCATGAAAAGCATCGACGGGCAAACGCTCAACGTTGGTTAATACTATGTGTTTCTCGGGATCTGGTGTGATTTCCAGTTTGAACATTTGGGGTGCTTCAAGTTCGCCTGTTTTGTGCCCCTCGGGGATTGAAACCTCACATACCCCGTATTGGATTTGGTCGTTGTACTCTCCACCGTAACCAAGATGCTTCTGCGACCGCTCTTGCCAGTTCGTTAGCAGCATCACCTGCAGCGCAATCGTGGAAACCGCTCCCATGCCCACTAATGACGCAATGGCATATCGGAAATTGCTGTGCCGCGGAAACAAGAAGAAACATCCAAACATCGCGGCGAGCGCGATGAATGCCATTCCAACATGCACAGGCTTGATGGGAACTGCTACCTCCGCTGTTTGAATTGGGGATCGATTGGTTCCGTAGAAAACCGCCACGCGGCGATCGTCTCCCTTTTGGAAAATCGGTCTCGACATCCGTTCATCCGCCGACTCTGGCGCGACTTCAATTGGACTAACTTCCGATTGCATGGCAGCCGAAGGCGCAGAGGACGGTGGCACGGCAGTCGATGGCATTGAGGGCGGTTGCTTGGCAGACATTGACATCTTTTTTTTGCGTGGTGCAACGGCCATGCGATTGGCACCTGGTTGGTTGATCGCTAAAGTGTCGGCCCATTTGTCATCATCTCCTGCAGCGCCAAAACCGTCCGCTTCCAAGACCTGAACGATCCGGTTACGAGTGTTCGTCCCCACCCTTCCCGATCGTAACATGCCAAGTAAAAGCGGCGCGACCTCCGACTCAAACAATTCCGATGATTCGATGAGGCCGGCAAGTTGGTCCCCGATTTCGTCGTCATCTAACAAAAGAACGATGGCGGGCCAATCTACTTTATGTAACGAAATCAAAGCCTCAACGCAGACGACGCGTTCAACTGAGGATCGATTACGGTCAACCGCCACTTGCAACATCGGGTCCGCAGCAGCTGGCCCCAGATCCTTAAGCACGTCCAGAATGAGCTCATCGCTTTTCGATTCGTTAAGCAATTCCAGTAGCGCCTCTATACTCGCCGTTGTATCGCCGCAGAGATGAAGGGCATACGCAGCACTTGCTTTGACGAGCAAATTTGCATCGTTCTTGGAGGATTGAATAACAATTGTCGCTTGTTCTGGATCGATTCGCGACAATGCAATGATTGCCGCAGCTCGCAATTCTGACGGTTGAGAGTCATCGCAAGCATCCAACAGTGCAGGAACGGCCTGTCGTGCAAGCACCCCAATGCTTCCAAGCGCAGTCGCAGCCGCCGCTTGTACTGCGCCTGCTTCGTCGGAATCCATAAGACGTGAAAGGCAAGGTGCAACTAGAATCGGGTTTGAACAAGCAACCGTAGTCAGAGCACGCAGGACGTGTTCTCGCACACTCGAGTCTGGATTCTGAACTTGTTCCAAGAGAAGTGTACACGCGATTTGCCCCATTTGCTTTAACGCATTAGCAGATTGGTTTTTTACAGCGACTTCCTCGTCTGGATCGGTAATTCGGTCAACGAGCGACGAAGCAGCATTCGCGGCCCACGAACCAAACTTTTCAAGCGCAGTAGCACACTTGATTCGCGTAATCACTTCGTTGGCGCGGAGCCCTTTGACAATAAGTTCACAACCGATGGCTCCGGTTGATCCAAAATCGCCTAGTATCTCGACGTATGCGACGAATAAGTCATCATCGACGGACAACTCTGTCATCCATTGAACGATGATGCCTACCGCTTCATGCGAGCTGGGAGCCAGCGTTGCAAGAGCCTTAGCGGTCGCTTTTCGGACTTCTGCTGGGAGATCTAGTTGCGCAGACAGAGCAAGCAGCATTGGGACACTTGTATCCGCATTGGTACTGAATCCTGCAATTGCAGCGATTGCTTCTTTGCGTACGTCGATCGATTCCGACCCATCGCACATGATTGCTTGGAGAGCCAGAAGGACTTCTGCAATCGTGCGCTGATCAAGCTCGGGATGGACAGCGGCTGAAGCAATCGCATTCAGTGTTGCAATTCTTAAATCGGCTTCGAGTTGAGTCGACTGTGCGAGATTGCACAACTGTCCCAGTTGGTGGGATTCGATGGGTGCAAGCCCAGAAATCACTCGAATCGCATATTGTGCATTCAAATCGCTTTCGTTCAGCTCGACAAACAGCGTTGATAGAAGGCGTTTGCCCGTGGTCTGCCAATGCGCTATTGCATAAACCGCTACGCGTGTATCATCGCTGTGTAGTTCATGTTTAAGCACCGCTAGTCGCAGGCTATTGTCAAAACCTGAGTCTTTAGCCATGCGATCGACAATTTGTAGACGGCCGGCTAAGTCATTCGCTTCATAGAGTGACATCGATACCAACAGATTGTTGTCCGAGATAACGGAAACGTTTGGGGTTGGCATCATCGGGGGCGGAGACGACTCCGTCGAGGAAAATTCATGAATTGATTTCGCTTGGTTTTCTAGTTTTGAGCGTGCGAGCCTCACAGCCAAAACATGTCGTTCTTGAAATGCGCCGCGCGCCATCTGGTTTTCGGCAGATGCGAAAACACCAAGCAGTCTGCGTGATACTTGTTCGTCATACTGATGGCTCGAAGCGCTTTTCGCGACTTCCGCAATGGACCATTCGGCCGAATAACGGACATGCTCGTCTGGATCTAACAGCAACGGCACGAGCAGACTAACAGTTTCTACTTTGTCTGCTTCGATTCTCCCGAGAGCAAATGACGCATAGAGACGGACGTTGCTATCCGAGTTTTGCAAGCAATTCGCAAGCGGTTCTATGGAACTGTCGGCAAGTATGCCTAGATTGCCTATTTCCGCCAACTTTGCGGCCGCTTGGATTTGCAACTTCGCATTGGGCCGTCGAAGTTGCTCAATCCAATCCTTGATATTATTCGAATCTGTAGCGAGGAGATGGGCCGTAGCCAGAAAAAAACCTAAACAAACTAATACGGCAAGACGAAGTGCATTCTCGATCATTTTAGGCCTCCTGCCAAAACCATTTAACAGCACGGTTTAAACGACTTGTTCCTCTTTAGCGATTTAAGGCGATCGCAGCAAGATGAAGGAGTCGGCTAGTTGTGAGACGAGCGATAGCAGTTGTGCTACCTCCTAACTTCGGGACATTCTTGGTTCAATGTGCATCGCCATTCGCGCGTCGATCGAACAACCGTTTTGCTTTTCCCTCGCTTTTGGGTAGCACCCCCTTCGAAACAGGCACTACCTGAAAACGCAGGTTCAGCTGGATAGAAAGCCTTTCTGTAAGCCGTTCGGAGACTTTGGCTTCATCGCTTTCATTTGACTCAAATTCGAGAATCAGTTCATCCATGGCTCCTTTCTTTGAGACCGTGAGTCGATACTCTAGGACGTTTGGAAATGATCGGACAATTGCATCGATGCTCGAGGGAAAGATATTGACTCCACGAACCACAATCATATCGTCGGTTCGCCCAAGCACACCGGATTCAAGACGCACAAACGCGCTGTGGCCATTCGATACGTGGCGAGGACTAACGAGATCGCCCGTGCGATACCGGAGTACCGGCGCACCAACTCGGCCCAGCGATGTGAGGACCAATTCAAAAATACCGCCTTCTGAATCCAAATCCGATAGCTGTTTAACGTCGCCTTGGTCGCGTTTCCACGGCAAAAACTCTGCAATGAACTCGCTTTCAATAATATGCATCGCTCGGCCATCGGAGGAGCCGAATCCCCATGGCCCGACCTCCGTTGCACCGGCATGGTCCATTACCTTGGCACCGAAAGCCGATTCTATCTTGGAACGAATTACCGGAACACTCCCGCCAGGTTCACCAGCCACAAACACTTGACGAATCGACGAGTTTAGCAAGTCGATACCGTGTTGTGCCGCATCGTCTGCCATATGCATGGCGTAGCTTGGCGTACTGAAGAGCACAGTTGGACGGGCCGATTGAATCATATCGATTCGAGCGGCCGTCGACATACCGCCGCATGGAATAACCATGCAGCCACGTTTCAAACAAGCATCGTGTGCGCTCCAAAATCCAATGAACGGCCCAAACGAGAAAGCCATCATGATGCGGTCGTTTGGCTGAATCCCACAGGCATCGAGAACATACTGCCAAGTGGCAATCCACCACTGCCAATCTTCCTCTGTATCCAGGATCACCATCGGCCTGCCACGCGTACCGCTAGTGCGATGGTACCGACGGTAATATTCTTGCGGATAGGTATGGTGCAATGCAATTCCGCTTAGTTCATCTCCCAGCCAGTCAGACTTTTTCGAGGTGGGCATCTGCGACCATTCAGCAAGGGAGTTGACGGTCAGCGAGGAACAGCCAAATTGCTTTTGGTAATATCGATTGCTTGGCAAAACTTTGGCTAGGAGTTTGTTCAATTTCGTTAGCTGAAGTCGCTCTAGTTCGCTTCGGTCGCATTGTTGAATTGCAGTACGTTGAAGACTATCGTTCAAAGGTGCTTCCTGTAGTGATATTGGGAGGTCATGTGCTAGTCGAAAATATTGTAGCTTACTGCCCTCGGTGGAGACCACCGAGCCACCATTGGCATGCCACTACTTATTGCCTGAGAGATATCCTGGTTTGTACAAGATCGGGCGAGCGATTGTATGGTAAAGCCCCCAGATCATGCTGCCCAAGCCGCCGATGGGGACCACCGTTGCAGCCGCTACTTTGATAAGAATGGCTTTGACGTTGCCTTGAAAAAGAACTCCATTGTTCCATTGAGCGAAAGCCAGCCCAGCCCACCATGAGCCTAGTATCATCGCGGAGATACCGAGAACGACCATAGCAAGTCCCTTTGTGGAACCCAATCGCTGGCCCTCGCTGTTGGCTCTGAATTCCGAGGAGAAAGCGATACGAAACAACGGATTCAATTGAGCGGTATCGACTGGAGCTTCTAAACAGCGGCTATCTTCGAGCAATAGCAGCACACGGGCTTGAACCTTGTTTGAATCTTTGATGACCTTGGTATAGATTCTTGCCCCGATGAGTTCCCCCCACGTTAAGTCGTACTTGCGCTCCAAGGTGCTTGCGATCACCCCCGACTCATCTAGCACCGCCACGCAAATCCATCTCGCCCGAATCCAAACCGCAATCATCGCGCATAGGCAAGCAAGCGTTACACCGAAGAACAAAAGCATAAAGTGGTCGAAGTCTCGAAATGCTTTGGCTCCAAAAAGAGTTACGGTGCCAGCCAAAACGACAAGTCCCAATACTGTTGCGGCAACAAACGAACCACCTACCGTGCGTTTCCGATCGATGGTGACAATCGCATCCTGGTGCATTTCATCGTCGAATTCTTCATCCGTTAAATCTCCTTCTGGATTCATTTCATTTGAGCCGTGGAAGTTGTCCATACTTAAGAAACGTTCGAACAAATCATTTTATCCTTTCCTCGCTTCCTATTCTAGGCAAACCGGTGCGCAAAGAACGCAACCATAAATAGCCGGTTTTTTCCTATCCATTACAGGAAATATTAAAGCGAAGGCAAAACTGCGACTTTCGACAAAAACGGAACGCTAGCAGAATATTTCCGCACTGTTCTGCTGTTCTTTTAAAGGGAAGATTGCCGACAGAACAGATTAGCCTAATCAGTTTCTCTTCGGGTCGATCTGCCAATGCGAAACACCGCAACCAAATTTACCAGGCTTCGCAAAAAGCGCGGGTGCCTCGTACTCATGGCTGCCACCTTGGCGGGACTCGGTCATTCTCTAGGTTCCTTTGCATTAGGCCAACAGCCCGTCGCAGGCGAACAGCGAATCGATCGTCGCGGTCAGCCCAAGGGTGAGGGGACCTCCACACGGGAGGCTCGTGATGCTGCGGTTCAGCGAATTCCATTCCAGCAACTCACACCTGAAGCAGGCGCCCGGCTTAAGGCGGTTGTGGCAAACGCAAGTTACTTTCGAAGCATGCCCTCCGAGACGGTCGATTGTGATCCGGAGATGTTTTCATTCCTGGTCCGGCATCCGGAAGTCATTGTGAATATCTGGGACGTCATGGAAGTTACCAAAGTCTCGCTTCAGAGGAGTGGTCCATACCAGCTTCAAGGAAGCGACGGGGCAGGAACAGCGAGCAAGATGGACCTGGTATTCGGCAATGACGCGATGCATATCTATTTTGCAAATGGCTCATACCAGGGGAATTTGTGGGCGCGGGAGTTGAATGGCAAGTGCGTAGTCATATTGCATAATCGCCCTAGTCCACTTCCGAATGGAAAGCCAGGTATCGCCGCTTCTATGGATGTCTTCATGAAGCTTGACAATTTGGGAGCCGATTTGGTGGTGAAGACTTTGGGGCCATTGATGGGCAAGACAGCCGACTACAACTTCACCGAATGCGCATCATTTTTCTCACAAATTTCACAGACCGCAGAGAACAATCCGTATGGTATCCAGCAACTTGCAAAGCGGCTGACCAAGATCGATCCAAATGTTCTTGAAAAGTTTAAAGCCACAACGAACTACGTTGCTAAAAGCAGTGGTAACTTGGCTTTATCAAGTACCGGAAACCCTGCATTGCCGGACAAGACCATCGAGTTAAAGTCAGTCCCGATTTTATCGGCGAAGCCAAAAACGACGGAGTTTTCAACTCGGCGTCAAACGGAACAAGCTGTTCCATTATTGGAAGAACGAGTTGATTCGCCAACCATACTCCTGCTCAATCAAGAGCCGACCAAAGAGGACGAGACCAAGTCCAAGAGACCCTAATTTTTGCGTAGGCGTTCGTTATGGGGGACGCGTTTACGCATCGCTTTGTAGCCTGGAAACAGAGAGTACCACAGTGCAAGCCAGTGGTATTTGAAGACAGGTTGTATTTTGGGAACCCCACATGCGTGCTACCGAATCATTATCCAGCCCGTACACTGTAAACTGTACACCTTACACCTATTTCTTTAGCCATCGAATACGAATGGCATCTGTATCCGCCTGATCCGCTTCAACTAAAATCGCCTCTTGGAGCGGCAGTGATTCAAAAAGCTCTGAGGCTCGCTTCATTCCCAAGACCGCGAATGCCGTAGCGCCAGCATCGGCATTAAGTGTTGTCGCGGCAATGACAGTGACGCTTTGACGTCGCTCAACGGGATCGCCGGTCTCAGGATCGATAAAGTGACTGTATCGGCGACCGTCTATTTCGACATACTGACTCAAATCACCCGAGGTCGTAACTGCGCAGTTTTGAAGTCGAAGCATTGCCAATGGCGGCGAGCCTTTGCCAAGCCCCGCGATGGTAATTTTCCAACCGTCAGAACCGGGCGGCGCATCACCAACGCGAATATCACCGCCCGCGTTCAGCAAGATGTGCCGAGCGCCTGCGGTAATCATTTTTTCAAATGCGGCATCCACAATGTAGCCGACGGCCAAGCCAGACAGATCCAACATCGTATGTGCCCTGAGGAGGGAGATCCGCGTGGTCTTGGTCACTTCATCGATGTTACTATCGCCTGGATCGAACCGGACCGACTTCCATCCGCAATCTAGTTTGGCATTAGCAATCTCTGTCTGACTCGGCAACTGCTTGCGTTTTCGACTCGTTCGCCACAGCTGTGTCAATGGCCCGACGGTAATATCGAACTTGCCATCGCTCAGTTGGTGCCATCGCTGACTATGTGCCAAGACAAGTGCAAGATCGTCGCTGAGCTTTGTCCAGTTGCCTACTGGAGCGGAGCATAGCTTTGAGATTTCGCTGTTGGAATCGTAGTTGCTGAGGATCGACGAAAGCCTTCCGATTTCAGCCAAGCCTACATCGAAAACAGCTTTGGCTTGACGCTCCGTCTCCGCATAAACGACCAAGTCCAGGTGCGAACCCATAGCGGGTACCGACAGCTCAAATCGAATGAGCACGTGTGTTTGGGCGTTTAGCTCTCGCGAATGAAAATCGTCGCCAAGGCAGAGAATGCCTAAGGCAAATAACCATGAACGAAGCCATTTCTTGGCGGTATGCACTTCCGACGGTTCCGCTAGCATGATGGCTTTTCGATTACTCCTAGGTTGTACAGCTTTCGAGTCCGAGTTTTTAGGCGAGCGGCAGAATGAAAACTACCTGCCTAAGGGTTCCAATGGGAGAGCGAGGCTGCTGCCGAGTTTGCATTGGATCGGCAGGAGCCTCTCCCTCCCGGTATAATCAATGCTGCCGCTCGCCTTACTGGCCCCCAACGAGCTTCTAGCCACAACCTTTGACGTCCAATGGTGCAATAGCCTACATCATAGCTTGATTGTGGCTTCCAATTTGCAGAGAGGTTTTGGCAAATCAATGCCTAACCAAAAAAACAATCAATTCATGGTTTGCGGCCGTTCATCGGGCGTCAAGTGCTAGTGATTTGGGCAAGTTCGTCATTGGAATGCGTCTTTTCGAGCAAGTCGCGCTGCTGTGAGCTGGTCAAGTTTGTAGAATTTTAGGAAACAGACAAAACCATTGATGAATCAACAAGGCCAATTGGATCGGACGACTATGGAACAAGTCAACGCGAACTTCCTAAACAACGATCCCCTTAATATCTCGAAGTACGATACCAGAGGGTTTTTTGACGAAATGTTTAGCGACGCCGGGGTCGCTAGGCCTGGGGTAGAGTTCTTGGTCGATAAATTGACCGCCTTGCCGCCAGGTGAACTACAACGACGGCAGCGTTCGGCTGACCATGAGCTTCTCAACATGGGAATCACGTTCAATGTATATGGCCATTCGGCTGGAACCGAGAAAGTTTGGCCGTTCGATCTGATCCCACGTGTCATTCAAGAGGAGGAGTGGCTCTACGTCGAGCGAGGACTTAAGCAACGCATTCGTGCGCTGAACATGTTCATCGACGACCTCTATCACGAACAAAAGATCATCCGCGATGGAATCCTGCCGGAGTACATGATCCAGTCGAGCAAGGGATTTTTGAAACAGATACAAGGGATGAAGCCCCCGCGGGGGATATGGTGCCACATCACGGGAACAGACTTGGTTCGGGCCGGCGATGGTCAGATCTACGTACTGGAGGACAACTTGCGATGCCCATCGGGTGTCTCCTATGTGATCGAAAACCGCGAGGTGATGAAGCGAACGTTTCCACAGCTTTTTGAAGGGCGTAACATCTTGCCAGTGGAGACCTATCCGGAGCAGTTGCTCAAGATGCTGCAATACGTTTCTCCCTCGTCTTCGATTGAACCAACGGTTGTTGTACTCACTCCTGGCATCCACAACTCAGCTTACTTTGAACATTGCTTCCTAGCGCAGCAGATGGGTGTTGAACTTGTTCAAGGTTCGGACTTGCTAGTCAAAGACGGTTTCGTTCACATGCGAACAACGCGTGGCCTGAAACGCGTCGATGTCATCTATCGACGGATCGACGACGACTTTCTCGATCCCGAATGCCTTCGTCCTGATTCGACTCTGGGTGTCAAAGGCTTGATGCAAGTATATCGAGCGGGCAAAGTGGCTTTGGTGAACGCGCCGGGAACGGGGGTCGCTGACGACAAAGCGATTTATGCTTATGTCCCGAAAATGATCAAGTACTACTTTGGCGAAGACATGATTCTTCCCAACGTGCCAACGTACATGTGCGCCGACGCGTCGGAACGTAAGTACGTTTTGGAAAACATAGACAAGCTGGTTATCAAACCAGCCAATGAATCCGGCGGCTACGGCATTTTGCTCGGCCCCAAAGCGACGAAAGAGCAGTTAGCAACCTACAAGGAATTGATTGTCGGCAATCCTAGAAACTACGTCGCTCAACCGATGCTGGACTTGTCCACCGTTCCAACATTGTGTGGAGATTCCTTAGAAGGCCGGCATGTCGACCTGCGTCCTTATATTCTGTATGGCGAAGACATCTACATAGTGCCGGGTGGCCTGACACGTGTTGCGCTCGTGAAGGACTCCTTGATCGTTAACTCATCGCAAGGGGGCGGGAGCAAAGACACTTGGGTATTAAGAAACGAATCAAATGGCGTTTAAAAGACGATCGGATAGTTGAATGTTATCTCGTGTAGCGGATTCGATTTTTTGGATGCGACGGTACATCGAGCGGGCTGAAAATGTCGCTCGATTCATCGACGTGACGCTCAACTTAACCCTTGGCATCGGTGTTGATCACTACCAGCAATGGGAGCCACTGATTTACACAACGGGCGATAACGAACTATTTCATGAGCACTATGACATGGTGAGTCAAGCGAACGTAATTCGTTTTTTGACATTTGACGAGCGCAATCCAAATTCGATTTTATCTTGCTTGAAGATGGCCCGTGAAAACGCACGTGTCAGTCGCGAAATGCTGAGCAGTCAAATGTGGGAAGAGCTCAATAAGTTTTATCTGTTCGTTCGTGACAATCGACACGATTCGACAGCCGTTGATTCCCCGTTCGAGTTTTTTGGACGTATTCGCCAAGCGGGATATTTGCTTGAGGGAGTCACCTACAGCACCATGTCTCATGGGGAAGCTTGGAACTTTGGCCGGCTAGGTGCCCTTCTGGAACGAGCCGACAAGACCTCGCGGATTCTCGATGTCAAATACTATTTGCTATTGCCGGACGTGAGCGATGTTGGGACACCAATCGACATTAGCCAATGGGGGATGTTGCTCAAAAGTACGAGTGCCTTGGAAATGTATCGGCGCCGACATGGACGGTTGTCACCCAAGCAAGTCGCCGCGTTCATGTTATTGGATCGCGACTTTCCTCGAGCCATTCGATTTTGCGTTTCGCGAGCCGAACAATCATTGTTGGCTATTACCGGAGGAACGACTGGAAATTTCAGCAACAAACCAGAACAGTACTTAGGGCGACTGCGCGCGGAATTCGATTTCTTGCACATCGACGATGTCATGGATCTTGGACTACATGAGTTTATCGACAACTTCCAGGTCAAGTTGAATCTGGCTGGCGATGCGATTTGCGAAACTTTTTTCGAGGTGATTCCGGTCGTTGCGAGTTGAACGCAATCGTAGGCTACTGTAGCATGGCCCCCTGGGCCGTGTCTCACAGTCCATACCACACGGCCCAGGGGGCCATGCTACCTAACTCCGTCAACGACTTGCATAGGAAAAGGTATAGACCATGGAATTCAATCGTCGAAAGTTTGTTAATTTACTTGGTAGCACCTCGGCCCTAGGGAGCCTATCAAGCGTTGGATTGGCCAAATTGACAAGAGGCCAGCCACTTTTTGTGGCAACGTGGAAATTTGGATTGCCATCCTGCCAGCGATCCCTCGAAACGTTGAACCGAACAAATTCAATCTTGGATGCTATCGAAATGGGCATTCGCTTGGCAGAGGCAGATACGAGCATCGATTCGGTGGGAGTCGGAGGAGCGCCTAATGCGGATGGCGTTGTCCAGTTGGATGCATGCATCATGGACGGTGAAACACACAAAGCAGGTTCGGTTGCTGCATTGGAAAATTTCCCCCATCCCATTTCAGTCGCTCGACGTGTGATGGAACGAACCAAACACGTATTGTTGGTCGGCGAAGGAGCGGCAGAGTTCGCACAGGAGCAAGGCTTTCAATCTCAGGACTTGCTGACATTGGAGCAAAAAAAGAAATGGGAGGATTGGAAAGACCGACAGCGCCAACTTTTGCGACCGAGAGGAGAGCGACCAGTTCCCGCAAATCACGACACCATTGCTTTGGTAGGAATGGATTCGAATGGTCACATTGCAGGTGGATGTTCAACAAGCGGCCTGGCCTATAAATTGTCAGGGCGAGTAGGAGACAGTCCGATACTTGGTAGCGGGCTCTACGTCGACGGAGAGGTCGGTGCTGCGGGTGCAACGGGAATCGGCGAAAATGTCATGCGGCACTGCGGATCGTTTTTGATTGTAGAATTGATGCGATCGGGTATGGATCCGGCAACCGCATGTCGAACCGCTATCGAGCGCATCGCGAAAACGGACAAGAAGAATCCGTCCGACTTGCATGTCAATTTTTTGGCCATCGATAAACAAGGACGTTGGGGTGCTGCAGGTACGGATGCCGACTACGAAATCGCCGTCGTAACCCCTGAGTCGGCTCGCCTCGAAAAACCATTCTTAGTTGTTTGATCGGTCCTAGGGGCGTTGGGGTCAGACTTGGGATTCGGGATTGCTTTGGCATCTGATGCACGGTTAGCTAGCGTTTGTTGGTATGGAAACGTCAATAAAGAATTGGGCTTGTAATATGCCGCGTCCTCCTTGACTTCAGTATCCCGATGCGACCGATCATTTGGTGACTCGCGGAGACGGGCGTCGGACGTTGTTTCACGATGCTGGACACTACGAGCGATTTACGCAAGGATTGAGCGACGAAGTTTCCCGGAGTGGCTGGATTGTGTTGGCTTTTGTTGGATGCCAAATCACGTTCATGCGCTGATCAAAACACCCGAGCCAGATTTGTGCCGAGGTATGCAGCATTGGCTTTCGGGAATATGCGTGCCTGGTTGCCTATGATGAACACTATCGGTACTGGTCGGGACTCAAGGGAGGCATCGCAACGGAGGCACCGATCCGACGTCTACGTATCGCCGGTTTGTGAAAGGGTTTGTGAAAGACGGATTGATCGATTCCGTCGATCCGAGAATCGATCGTCTTCGTGATTGTGTTTATGGCGGCGAGGACTTTCTCAGACGAGTCTTATCGATGTCGGAAGGAGACGACCCGGTATTTCACCGACGGCGTGTCCGACGTGCCAACCCCGTTTCCGTGGATTCATTTTTGAAGCGTCAGCGTCGCAGTACGCCGTAAATGTGGATGAATACGTGGGATTTCGTAGCGGAGCCGCCGGTCGCGATATGGCAGCCTATCTTTGTCGTCGATATACCTCTGCGACGTTGCGGGAATTTTCTGATCGATTTGGATTGAGTCATCCCAACAGCGCCTCAGACTTGATACGGCAAGGTGCAAAGCGACTTGAATAGTCTAGGGAAGCGGTTCGCAAGCAAGCGGCCATTGAAACGAAACTAGGACCAAATCCCGAATCCCAAGTCTGACCCCAGGCAAGCCAACCTCCCGTCGCAGCCAAGCGGACGCGACGGCGGAAATGGGAGTCGGATGTACACGGCCTATCGAGCGTGTGCTCGCGGCTGTGGGCTTCAGTTTGTTCTTGCATCTATCGAAGACCTTCCCGACGCTCTGCGGCTATTACACGACGTTGCAGGTCGTGATTCTGCTGGCTTACATGGCGCTGTGCCGCATCAAGACGGTCGAACAGTTGCAATACGAATCGCCGGGTGAGTTGGGAAAACTCCTCGGGCTGGTTCGTGTGCCTGAAGTTCGTTGCCTGCGAAACAAACTCACTTACTGTCCACGGCACGGCCTGCGCGACCATTACTGTTTCTGCTGCCGACCGAACGCGGTAGCAGATCACCGTGTCGGTCGAACTTAACTTGGTCAGGCACTGTGATGGAAGGAGCTGTGCAAGCAACTTTTTTTCAAGCTCGCTTCATGTTTGGTTAGCCTAGTTCGACTTTTGCAGCACGCGTCACTAGAATCGTTCCAGCGAGAACAACAGATCCGCCGATGAGCATGCTCTGCGTAATCGGTTCCTTGAGAAAGATGCATCCCCAAATTACGCCAAAAATAGGAATCAAGTACGCTACGGTCATCGAACGGGAAGCCCCATAGTTCTTTATCATTCGAAAGTAGAGCATATAGGCGACTCCCGTGCACAAAACTCCCAGCGAGAGAGCGCATCCCCATGCTTTGATGCTAGGCATTTGATGGGACAAAGACCACGGCATCACAGGTAGCAACAGCAGGCTGGCTCCGATCAAGCTGCCACTTGAAACAGCAAGTGGTGGGCATCCCTGAAAATTGCGTTTGCTGTAGTGAGCCGCAACACCATAAAGCAAGGCAGCAAGTAGTCCCGCAGCAATGGCAACCAGATTGCCCCCAAGAGCACTTTTGCCGGAAACCAGTAATACCACTCCGCAAAAACCCAATATCAAACCAACTGTCTGAGCAACTCTCAATCGTTCTCCTAGCCAAAGGAATGCAACGAGTGCTCCGAATAACGGAGCCGTTGCATTGAGGACTGAGGACAAGCCCGCCGTCTGGTACTGCGCTGCGAACGCAAACAACGAGAATGGAATCGCCGAGTTGATTGCGCCCAGGACCAGGAACTGCCAAGTCCTACCTCTTAGACTTCCAAGCTCGCCGCGAATGGCCAATATCGCCGTCAACAATACCGCTCCGACAGCGACCCTTACTTCGATAAGTGCAAGTGGCGTAAATTCAACCACCGCCACAAGCATGAATGGAAAGGAAGCTCCCCAGATCGCCCCAAGAAGAAGCAGCTGAACAAGAAAACGAAGGCTCATGGGATGTAACTACTCTTCCGGTTTTGTTTTCAAATTGTGTAGAGAAAGTTGTGCCGTCTCTTTGATCGTTTCAAGTACGCTCGTCGTACGGTGCTCCGAACCGTTGCAATCGATCTTATTTTTTCACGCAATAGTTTGGCCAGTTCTTCCTATTGGCTTTTCGGAGAGTTCACGATAATGTTGACGGTAACAATCTGGAATCGTGCAAATCCACACGCTGAATTGAACCAAGGAAGATCGAAATAGTGAACGACGCTAGTGAACCAGGAAGTGGTCATCCCCACAAAAACTTCGTTGAAGTCGAAATCGAAAAGGACTTGGCTTCAAAACCTCAACTCGTCGGAAAGACAGTCTATACCCGTTTTCCCCCGGAACCAAACGGTTATTTGCACATTGGTCACGCCAAGAGCATTTGCTTGAATTTTGGCTTGGCAAAAACCTATGGCGGGCACTGCAATCTTAGGTTCGACGACACCAATCCTACGAAGGAAAGTGAGGAGTATGTCAACGCCATCAAGACAGACGTAAATTGGCTGGGCTTTCAGTGGGATAAGCTACTTTTCGCGTCCGACTACTTTGATCAGTTGCACGACTGGGCGTGCCAGCTCATCAAGGAGGGGCATGCATTCGTTTGCGATCTCAATGCAGATCAAATGCGAGAGTATCGAGGTACACTTACCGAGCCAGGAAAGAACAGTCCCTTTCGCGATCGTTCCGTCGATGAAAATTTGGCGATATTTGCACGGATGAAAAATAGTGAATTCCCAGATGGTGCAAAAACGCTTCGCGCCAAGATCGATATGTCGTCGCCCAACCTGAACCTGCGCGATCCTGTATTGTATCGAATCATGCATGCTCACCACCATCGAACTGGCGACGCTTGGTGCATCTATCCCATGTACGATTGGGCCCATGGCCAAAGCGATTCCCTCGAGGGGATAACGCACTCGATTTGCACGCTTGAATTCGAAGACCACCGACCGCTTTACGATTGGTTTTGCCAAACGTTACGAATTTTTCACCCGCGGCAAATGGAGTTTGCTCGGATGAATCTATCGTTCACGGTAATGAGCAAACGCAAACTGCTGCAGCTGGTCCAAGAGAATCGCGTCTCTGGTTGGGATGATCCTCGAATGCCGACCATTAGCGGCCTAAGGAGGCGAGGCTACACTCCGGAAAGTTTGCGGATGTTTTGCGAGAGAATTGGTGTCGCAAGATTCAGTAGTACGATCGATGTAGTCGTCCTCGAAGGGAGCGTTCGCGAGCATTTAAACGCCATCGCCCCTCGGTTCATGGCCGTGCTAGATCCGATCAAAGTAGTACTGACGAATTATCCTGACAATCAAACAGAGTGGATGGATGCCGTCAATAATCCGGAAGACCCCAACGGAGGATCGCGTCAGATTCCTTTCACTCGAGAATTGTTCATCGAGAGAGAAGATTTTATGGAGACTGCACCATCAAAATTCTTTCGTCTTAAGCCTGGTGGCGAAGTACGGTTGCGGTACGGCTACGTGATTCAATGCAATGAAGTGGTTAAGGATGCGAGCGGAAACCTGTTGGAGTTGCGATGCACGTTTGATCCGACAACCAAAAGCGGTTCACCCACCGCCATTGAACGCAAAGTCAAAGGAACTATTCATTGGGTTTCAGCAACCGAATCCGCCCAGGTTGAAGTCCGATTGTACGACCGACTATTCCTCAGCGAAGACCCAGAAGACGCACCACCAGGGAAGACCTTTTTGGACAACATCAATCCAAATAGTATTCGGGTCGTAAGAGCAATCGTTGAGCCCGCGGTTGCGAAGCAGACAGCTGGAGCCGCTGTCCAATTTGAACGCAATGGATATTTCTCTGCGGATATCGTCGATTCAAGACCTGGCGCACCTATTTTCAATCGCATTGTTTCACTCAAGGACGCATGGGCAAGAATCACAACGCGAGAGGGTAAAGCCTAAGGCAGGTTGGGACTTTGAACTGCGATGCGCAGTCATCAGAGTAGGTTTGCCGTTGACATCATTCGAACAGTCGAGTTGGAATCGTCGGAAAGCAATACGATAGCCTGAAGAGTTGGTTTTTTCTCGGCCAGCGTATTAAGCCAACCAGCCAGATCATTCTGTGTTCGGACACAGGTAGCCGTTGCGGCTGCATCGGCGTCGGTCGCGTTTTCCGCGATAATCGTTACGCTTTGATGGCCCGCAACGCCAACATTCGTCTGCGGGTTGATGATGTGGCTGGTATATTCTTTTTTCGCGGCACCAAATGCATCTGGGAATCGTTGCCAACGATCGCCTGACGTCGCGATTCCACATTGACTCAATCGCGTGCGAAGCAATTCAGCGGCCATTTGCCTGATGCCTGTCGCAGGAAGATCAATTGCAATGGGCCAGCCCGTCGTTTCCGGTGGGGGCCGACCAATTCGCATGTTGCCAGATGCATTAACGACATATCGATCGATTTCCATTTCAGTTAGTTTTTCTGCAATTCTATCGACGACTAGCCCTTTTCCAATCGCGCCAAAGTCCAAGCGAACACCTGGTGTTACCGACCGAATTGAATGGTTGGGTGCATCGAGCTCTAGCAATTTCCAACCACTTTTGCTCCGAGCTTCATCCCACTGGCCCTGCGATGCTAGCTTTCTTTGTCGTCGAAGTCGCGTGATCGCCCCTAAAGCGGCATCAAATGCGCCGTTGCTCCATTGATGCCATTGGTCACACATCTTAACAACGTTCCAGAGCTCATTGGAAAGTGCGACCCAATTGCCGGAGTCCATTTCTGCACATGCCAACATGGCTTGGCTAGTTGGAGAATAATCGCTCAATACGTTTTCCCATTGTTCGGCAAGGCTGGTCGCCGCATCAACCACCCGATCTTGCTTTGCATTGTTGGTATACCACCTGAGGTTGATTTTAGACCCCATCGATGGGAACTCTGACTCGAAACCCTGGGGACTTGATGAGCAAGTGCCGATAGCACCAGACAAGGGCCACGCGGCCCTGCAGCCAAGATACGCAGCTGCGATGTGTTTCAATGAGATGCGACGATTCAGTTTCATTGCAAACTATTTTCTGAAAATGCTTGACGGGAGATCAACGAGTTTGCCACACTATGGAATACAGCGAGCTTGGTGGTATCCGACCACTTACGATTCCACTCCATCTTAGAGCGATATCCAGTTTTTCAAAGTCAGTATCCCGCAATCAGTTTGAGGTTCTTCGCGATGAATCGAAACGTTTCGGATCTCAATGGCATGAAAATGTGCCTCAACCACAGTCAATCTGGCATCGAAGAAGGGCTCGCCGAGTTGGAACAAGACTTCCGCTCATGGCTTGAACATCCGCACCAGCGCGCAACCTGGAGCAAACTAATGGAGCATCTAGTTAGTTTTCGTTGGGTACTCGATCAGCACTTCACACGCGTTGCAGGTGAGGGGTATTTGGAAAATGTAGCTTGCCAGCGACCTGGTCTCTATTCTGACCTTCGCGAGATTGAGTGTTGGCAATGCCGCTTAATTGATCAACTAGACTTGACGATCCATCATGTTCAAAACTACGACCCACAGCGCGATGAGATTGCCGACATGGCCGATCAGTTTCAGCGATTGCATCGAGAGATTCTCGAAGAGGAGTGTCAGGAGCGGCAATTGGTTGAACGAGGATTGGCTTGACCGATCGGTTCGTTACGATCGAAGAGGTGAGAACAACGCTGCCAACGCAAGCTGCTGCGAACGAGCTCGCAGCTGCGTTAGTGGAGCGTAGGTTAGCTGCTTGCGTCCAAATCATCGGACCGTTAGTGAGTTTCTATCGGTGGCAAGGGACTGTAAACAGTGACCAGGAGTTTTCACTGACTTGCAAAACAACGGCTTCCGTACGTTCCCAACTGATTGACTATCTGCAAACGCACCATCCATATGAACTACCTGAGATTCTGACACATAGTATTCAGTCTTCAGTCGAGTACGGCAATTGGCTAAAGAATCAAGTCGGAGGCACGGAAGAAACTACCCCAAACTAGCCATTTTGACACAGCCACGAGTGCTGGGTGTAGTCATTCGTGGCATCTTGGACACTATCTTCTCGGACACCATTAGTTCGAGTGCGTCTACGAGTTCTTTGGGCTGCTCAACGAGTGCAGAACGGCACTCAGTGCCGTTTTTCTCGGCACGGAGTGCCGAGCTACACTGCGACTAACTAAGGCTTGTCTGCCACAACTTTCAAAAGCCTATTCTTTTCCTCAGCAATCAACCAAGCGTCGATCGTGATTGGTCGTAGCGCGAGACTTGGCTTCCCTTTTTTGACGGCATTCAAAACCCTGCGAACAGATAACTGCTCAGACTTGAGCTGAACGATTGAACTTCGCAATTCGGAGTTACCTCCCGCGTTTTCCTTTTTAATGCCTTCCAACGCATCGATTTTGATTTTTATTTGCGCCAATTGCGAGTCTAGGGATTTGCGTTGTTCGCTCAGTTTTTTTCGACGCTCTTCGTCGCGTTTCTTCCATTCAACCACGTTCTTTTGATATTGGCTGAACAGAGATGACTGGAGATTAAAGTTATTCAATTGATTTTGGTGATACGCCATCTGTGTTTGAAAGACTGCGTTCCGCTCGGCATCAATGTCGAAAAAATTGCGACTCACGAGAACGGTGCGGGTGATGGGTTGGTTGTTAATGATTTCAGTAATAAATCGCGACGTAATTGGATTTACATAGATTGCGTCGCGATTGGGAGGGACTGGCGGTCCTAAGGGTGGTTGTATTGGAACAGGCATGCCTGGAGTGATGGCCTCCCACTCTGCTTCCACTCGACGAATCTGTTCTCGGACGCTAACCGTTTCCTGCCGTAGACTCTTTGCTGCGGTCTGATTTTCGCTGGAAAGTTCCTTCGTTTCCTTGACCGAAGCTGCAAGTATTTGTTCAAGCTTTTCCAGTTCGTTAGCTTGAGTTCGTTCAAGATCCTGCATGCCTGCATCCCCTAATTCTGCGTAGCGGTGGAGCGTTTTCTTGATCTCTTCGGCTCGGGCGTGGGAATGCGAGTACTGGTTCTCAAACGCTTGGCTGAGTTTGATTTCAGCCATGCCTAGTAGCGATTTTTTGGCTTTCGCCAACAGTTCAAGTTCAATTGGCGATTCAGCTTGCTCGGAATCCAAAACACCGATGATTTCGCCCATCCACTCGCAGAACGATTTTCGCAAGTTAAGAGGCGTAGCCTCCCGTTGGCATGCATTGAGCAAGGATTGAAAGAGCCTGGTTGATGTCTCAGCATCGTCTGCATTGATAGCGCAAAGCAATTGAAACTTGCCCGTAGTCGAACGCGTCGAAGCAGCCTTGTCGCCGGCATTCGCTCGTTCTATTGATTTCAATGCGCTTTCAAAATCCTGAGCTCGAAATTGCACGATTGCGAGAACACAATTTGCCATCGCGTCTCTGCCATTTTCTTCCACTCTCTTTTCGAGAAATGCGACAACCCATTCCATGTCTTTCTCTGCGGTAGAGTCCAACGCGCGTATTGCGTCGAGAACCGTGCGTTTGCTGGAGGTGAAATCTTCTTGACCAACGGAAAACGTTGGATCGATAACCAGACACACAGCGAAGACGATAAAAAAAAACAGCGACGTTGGAAACTTGAATCGGCAGCGATACATCATCGGCCCTCAGCAAAAGACGAGAAACATCAGCAATTGTTTATACCTCGAACATGATCAAGAATAAATTGTGAAATCCAAAAAAGGCGTTGTTGGGCGATTGGCTGACTGAAATCTGCAAGTAGCTTGGCCCTGGGCCGTGTGGCATTCGGGCCACGCGTCAAAGCGCTGTAGGATCGCGAAGGGGACAACTTCGATAACGTGGAGCGCCGCGGAACGCCAATCGATGGTAGCTGGGCCTGACTTCCGTCGGGACAACTGAGCAAACTTGGATACATGTTGTAGCAATTATGACGACAACACCAACACATGAGGGTTATGCAAAGCGCCCACTCCTCCAGATTCTTTGTTTTGTGCCGCCGCAAGCAAATGAAAGGACAAAACGTGCCAAAACAGATTTACTTGGAAGCAGAAACGCACGACATGCAAGGCTGAGTTCGGTTTGTGGCGCAGTTTTAGCGTCATAACGTAAGGCGATTAGAAAGTGCCATTCCGCAGGAACACATTACTTTTTCGCAAGACTTCATGTTAGAGCCACTTTCAAGTTGAAATGCGTATCCTTAACTTCCATCTGTCCCGCTTTGCAATCTGTGTTTGTCCTCGAGAGGATTTCAAAATGAGTCGTGAAACTTACCTACGTTTTGTTTTTGGGACTTTGTCGTTGACTGCATTGTTGATGCCAAATGCTTTCGCCGACAATGGTACCATCGTAACAGGCAGCGTTATTGGAATCGATCCGATCAATCAAATCGTGCGGGTCTACGTAACTGCGGTCAATGGACAGGCTCTCTTTGGTAGTCCGCAGACTAACTACGTCGATTACTTGGTTTCACCCAACACCGTTGTCATCGGACCGAACAACCAGTTTGTCAATCAAGCGAACGTGTTCGTTGGCTCGCAGATTCAAATGCAATTCGCCGGTTCATACGCATCCACGATTGTCCTATTGGGAAACAATAGCTTCAACGGTTATGCGACATCAACGAACGTGTCTAGAAACTATGGTTCCACGTTCGTGCAGAGCTATCTGCCTTTTCAGACGCAGTCGATTGTTCATCGATACGTTCCGTATCAAAGCCATGTACACCACAATCAACTTTTGTCACTTCCGCATCAAGTGATGCATCCACATGTCGGTACCACCCACGTTCATCCTACAATTACGCATCATAGATAGGGTTCCCCCTTTACGCTTTTCTGTGAAGCAATTTCGTTAATGAACTCATTGGGATTGTCGTGCTTTGAACCACTCTGTCGCACCCGGCAGGTGCGACCTACGGTAGGTCACTCTTGCCGAGAGTGACTCTGAAGTGCCGGTGAGGAACCACGCTGTCGCACCCGGCAGGTGCGACCTACGGTAGTGACTATGCAGTGCCGGTAAAGGTTCCAAAAGCTTCGCAAACGATTTTTCTTTCAAGAATTGGGGGGTACATGTAATAAATCGGCGGCCTAAGGTCACTAACAAGGCACACACCAACGTTTTTGTCGGATTTGGTTGCTTGCCAAGTTCTTCATAAGCGGTGACTCTCTTCCTGATGCCAGTCCAAAAAGGATACTCGTTATGCGCCGTGTCAATCATTCTGCCCGAAAGCAAATCCTCCGTCATCGCTCGATGAGAGGACTCTTTATCCAACAATTGGAGAGACGCGAAGTCTTCAACGGCAGTGCCGTCCTGGAAAACGGCATATTGACCGTCCAGGGAGACGATCTATCCAATGAAATTCTTGTTTCGGCTAATGTCGATGCGAATAAGTTGACCGTAAAAATCGATACCATGGTTTTTGACTTTCGCAATGAGGCAGTCAAGCACATCCAGGTATTTTCTAAAAATGGTAACGATTCCATTGCGATCGCCGCGAGCATAAGGCAAACAACTCGGCTCGACGGCGGCAAGGGAAACGACCAGATCTTCGGCAGCTCGCAGCCCGACGTCATCCTTGGTGGGGATGGAAACGATCGATTGTTAGGCAACGGCGGCGCTGACCGAATCGAAGGTGGCGGCGGAAATGATCGAATTGCAGGCGGGGACGGTAACGACAACATTCAGGGTGGCCTTGGGAATGATTTAATACGGGGCGGAGGTGGCAACGACGAACTGTTTGGTGATGGCGTAAATGAACAGGAGGGGCCAGTTTCCGATGATGACCTTAGTTTTAGTGAAGCTTTGGCTAGGACAGCAGCCTTACGACGACAGAATCCCGAAAACTCGGAAGAGCCCGGGGCACCCGAACTCGAGAGCTCTTCTCCCGAAACAGACTCCAACGATGTCATTTACGGTGACGACGGTGACGACATTATTCGAGCTGGAATTGGAAACGATGTGGTGTATGGAGGGAATGGCAATGACTCAGTGGATGGCGGAGCGGGAGTCGATTTCCTTGAGGGACAGGACGGTAACGACCGTCTTGGAGGTGGCGCAGGTGCCGACGTGATTTTTGCAGGCACGGGCAACGACCAGCTTGGTGGCGGCCGCGGTAACGATTTCCTGATCGGTGGCGCTGGAAACGATGAGTTTGAAGGGGGAGCTGGAAACGATTGGCTTTTCGGAGACGGAACAAATAGTTACCCCGAAGAGTTTACCGACCCAGTCCGATATGCGGTCGAATTTGCAATGCTTAATCGCGGAAACGATGCGTTGCTTGGGGGTGAGGGAAATGATATTTTGTTGGCAGGAAATGGGAATGACCGCGCCGACGGTGGCAATGGAAACGACGTACTGGTTGGTGGCGAGGGCAACGACGGTTTGAAAGGTGGAGATGGAAACGACATAATTCTCGGCGACTACCGCATGGACGGAGATGATGTTAGTGAAGACATACTGACCATGATATCGGCAAGATCAGGTGTCGCTCGGTCCTTGCTAGAGAGGATCTCGTTAGCCTCGACACTGGAACCCAAATTTGATGATGTGATTGAGGGTGGCGACGGAGAAGACATTCTCCTTGGCATGCGGGGTAATGACCGAATCGAGGGTGGTGAAGGCAACGATGTGCTAGACGGTGGTTTGGGTGACGATCGAATGGGCGGAGGAAGTGGCAATGACTTGATGTATGGAGGTGCGGGCGCGGACTTGCTCGGCGGCAACGATGGGAACGATCGACTTCACGGCGGAGAGGGCAACGATCGTCTCGATGGCGGGCAAGGAAATGATGCACTGTCCGGAGATGCAGGACGCGATGCACTCTATGGTGGCGACGGCAACGACTGGCTGAATGGTGGTACAGGCAATGACTACATGAGCGGCGGTGGCGGAGTCGACGAAATCCAGGCTCGCGATGGCGAGGAAGACACGATCCTTACCGACGGTTTGGACAAGCTCTTTGTCGACGAAAAAGACAGGGTACTGTTTTCTTAACCGAGCAGCAGACTAAAATCTACCAGTAGCATGGCCCCCTGGGCCGTGCGAAACTCGGGCCAGGGCTCAAGCTACGGTAAACCATCTTGCCGCTCGCCTTAGCGAACGCCGTACTTTCGAAATCAGGTGATTCATAAACGCGTGGGACCTGCCGATTGACTAGCCGCGAACAAACGTCATTCAGGATAATAGTATTGTGCGGGTTTTTCCGTCAAAACTCCCACCGACCAAATTCCAATCAGTTCTAAAATGGATCGGCATGACGCCTGAAAGACTATGCTGTATGCTTCGGCAGCTGGAAAAAATCGGGGTATTGAATTGCAGCGTGAAGAAGTGTCAGCATCAGAGCAACGCAAACAAAGCCATGCCGAAGACCGGCGATTGGTTCAGGGACTGCTGTCTAAAGACACGTCAGTCTGGCATGCTTTTGTAACGAACTACGGCAGAATCGTTCGATCGCGAGTCGCGGACGTCGCCCGGTCATTCGGATACACGAACGATACGCTGGCAATTGATGATGCAACCGCGGATGTATTTGTTGCACTCTGCGCAAACGATCTTGCAGCGTTGAGAGCGTTCGCAGGACGCTCGGCACTCTCAACGTACTTGGCGGTGATTTCGACTCGCTGCGCCACCCGTAGTTTCGCTCGCAAGCGACAGCAAAAGCGAGTCTGCATGGACGCAAACGTTTCTCAGGTGGCTGCCTCGATCTCAGGAACCGATCCGGCGCGCCGGATGTTATTGGATGAGGAGCGGTCCAGGGTTCAACGCCTTCTCGAAAATCTGCCTGAGAAGCAAAGGGAGGTAGTCAATCGCTTTTACTTGGAGGGTCAAAGCTACGCGACGATCAGTTTGGATTTGGATATTCCGATCGGGTCTGTCGGTGTTACGCTGCAACGTGCTGAAGCCAAGTTGCGCAAACAAGTGGAGCCCCCGCAGTGACATCATGAGCAAATCACACAACAACACCTTGGACCGCCAGACCATTCTAAACTGCGTGCATCGTCATCTTCAGGAAAGCGATGGCGAGCTTGGTGTGTTGCTTCCAATTGGTAAAATGATACCAAGGATTGCAAGCGAACTAAGAGGCAATGGCAAGGTGCAAAACGTCAATTCGGCATCCGTGCCAGTCATGCCAATGCCCTTGGTTGCTGCGTTCGTAGACGGCGATATTTCGGCCGACGAAGAGAGATCGATTTGCAATGCTGTGTTGATTGACAATAGTGTTCTCGCTGAGATTGTTGCGGCACTTCGCTTTGCCAATGAGGTCAATGAGCTACCTCCGCTTTCGAGTTCTATGACGGCTCGGCTAATGGGGATTCCAACATTGGATATGTCCTCGGAAACCGGTGCGAAACCTGTGATCTCGGCAAGCGGTCAGGGCAACAAAAGTCTTAGGCACTCCGAAGTAAAGCAAATGAAACGTCAACGCCGAATGCCAGTTGGCTTCGCAGTCTTTGTTTCACTAGCAGCATCGATATTAGCGCTGTTTTGGTTTGGCTATTTTGGAACCAAGTCTCAAATCGTTGATCAGCCCTCGGATTCGGCTTTTACTGGATTGGCGACTGATACTGGTTCTCAGCATACAACCCAACCAGTACCGCCAAACAAAAAAATAAATGACTTTGCCGTCGAACCAAAAGGAACGCTGGAAATAATCGGGGACTCCTCGTTGCCCATGCCACGTATTCCAGAATCGACAGGACGGAATGAAGTAGCCACCGAAGCCGATTCAAAAAAGATTGCTTCGGAGACCCGAGTTGATAACTCGCTGGAATCGATGGAACCGAGCGAAACGACACATTTGTCCTCCGAGATTTCGGGAATCCGGTGGACAAAGATCTCGGGGCTGCTTGCACAGCGATCGGGAGGGCCGGATAAACCGAAAACGGTTGTCGAATCCGCGTGGGAGAGTGTCGAACCAGGTCGACGCGAATGGGATTCGAACAATGACCTGAAACCTTTGGAGCTTCGTACCTTGCCGCTGTCTCGGGCTGAAGCGAGTTTGGCGTCTGGTGGCAGAATCGTGTTAGCCGCCGACACAGGCTTGCAGATGACTCGCACCAAGCAAAATGTCCCGGGGCGACTGGATCTCCAGCATGGATTCGTCGCTCTGGTCGATGTCCCAAAAGGGACTACTATCGATCTGTGCTTAACCGGCACGACGATGGGGACCTTGAGATGGGAATCGAAGGCGACAATTGTCCTTGGAATGACTGCGGCGGGATTGCAAGCACAGATAGACGGAGGTGAGATTTCGATTGACGACAAGTCAAAAAGGAGCACGGCTGTTATCATCGGACCTGGAAAAGTAACCGAGCTAAAAGAGCGAATAACTCGAATACCGAATTGGGTCGCCCGACCGATCGAAAGCGTTTCGTTGCCAAAAGCGATTCTCGCGCAGATTGCCAGCTCCGACAACTTAGGCAATACGCTGAACTTGTTACTGGAGCAGCAATCCAATGATGCGGTCGATGATCAGCGAATGGCTTTGATTTCTACTTGGCGAGCATCCCTGAACAACGAAAACCTATATCGGCAAGCCAACGCGCGACGGCCATTCGTGCGAATTGCTGCTTTGCAACGCATCGTGCAAACGCCCGAATGGGATCCGAGATACACTGCAATTTGGTCGGATATCGACGTGGCGATTGGAGATGCCAGAAAGATCCTATTCCTGAGAAACATAGTTCGGTTAGCCAGACAAGGCGGCAAGCCGAATATGGGTCAAGTCAGTCCACTTCTAACCCTTCTCGAATCGTCCGACATTGCAAGCCGCGCCTTGAGCGACTTTTTATTGCGGAATTTCTATGGGGGGGGCCCTGTCTATGATCCAACTTGGACCGACGAGGCAAATACTCGCGGAATCGGATTGTGGCGTCGATTTATTAATGCCGCCACGACAATTCGATGAACGGATTGCGGTTTCACGCTTTTAACAACCAAGTCATTTCCACGTCGATATTTGCGAAATGAGATGGGATTTGTCCAAATGTCCTTTCCACGGTTTCGACTTGGAAGAAACCACCTTTTCTGCGATACTCATGAGCATGCGGATTCAATCCCCATAGAGGGGTGATTTCCGCCTTTTGGAGCTCATAGGGAGCCCAAATCCGAGGCCGCCAGGAATATCCGGGCCTGCGACAATTTTTGCGTGCATCGATGGCTGGACTAACCAACCCGTAGCACGCTTGTTTTATTTTGGAGATTGGTTGAATGTACAAGAATTTAAACGCAACTGTTTTGGGTGTATCCGGACGACAAAGCGAACTCATTGAATTGGCGATGACCTACGGTTTTCGTGGTTTGGACATCGATATCGTCGATTTGGTAAAGCGAACGCAACGTAGCGAATTTGAAAAGGCGGCTCGCTATTTGTTAAGTGCGAAAATGTTAGTAAGCGGTTTTGAAACACCGATTGATTTGGACAGCGATGATGCAACCTTTGAAAAGACCCTTGCTCAGCTTCCAGCAACGATCGAAATTGCCGGCAAAGTCAACGCCCGTGCGGGCTTCCTGCGTTTGCCGGCTGCGACCGATCGGCTTCCATTCCACGAATATTTTGACGTACTCCGCAAGCGAGTCGATCGCATTGCTGAGATTTTCGCAGCCAACAAAGTCATGCTCGGTCTCTATTTCTCGACCGCTCTTGAAAACCGCGAAAATCGACAATTCAAGTTTATTCAGGATGTAGACGGTTTCCTGGCCTTCTTCAATGCCTGTTCTAATCCAAGTGTTGGATTGGTGATTGATACGTTCAACTGGGTTGTTGGGGGTGGGACATTTGAACAATTGGCAACGATTGCAGGAAACCGTATTGCAGTCCTCCGATTGGCCGATGCAGAAGTTTTGCCAACCGTGGAAGAGGCAAGCCTCAAAATGCGGCAATTAGCCGGAACAAGCGGGGTCATCGACAATGTCAGGATCGTTTCCATTTTGAGCAAGGGTGGTTTCGATGGTCCGATCACTGCGTTCGGGCATGCGAGCAATTTCGGCGGAATGACTCGGGATTCGATTGTGGCCAAAAGCCAAGATTCGCTTGACAATGTATTGGCAGGAGCAGGATTGCCCACCTTTACGCGTCGACCGGATATGATAGTTGAATCTACCTCTCCGTTGGTCTTAGAAGACATTGGATTGGAAGCATAATAACCATACGGTTTTTCCCAATTCGCAATGCTACGACCTGAGGGTGCAATGTCTAGATTGACGCTTCGTGTTGTCCAAGGAGCAGATCGGGGCCGCACCTATGCGGACCTTAAGACGCCGATTTCAATCGGCCGTGAAGAAGGCAACTCGATCCAGCTGAACGACGAGCGAATCAGTCGATTTCATTGCAAGATCCAGGAAGACAACGAACACTTGGTGCTCACCGATTTGGAGAGCACCAACGGAACGTGTGTCAATGGTCAAGATTGTCAACTGCGTATATTGCGATTCGGAGATATCATCACTGTTGGCCGCAGCATGTTGCTTTTTGGAACGCACGATCAAATCAGTTCGCGAGTCCAGGAAAGCCTCACTGCGGTCGAAGAGTCGCGAATGATCAAGAAGACCGATAGCGGTGATTTCGATTTGGATCCCGCTCTGGCTCAATCCGTTCGTGCTTTGCGAGATCTCAATCAACCTCCACAGCTACCAGAACGACTTAGTCCAAGCCAAGCTGCTCAATTGGCAGAACTCTTTGAGTATTTCCATGCTCGAATCGGGGAGGTTGTCGATGCGGTTAAGATCCAAGATAAGCGTTCCTCTATCAACGTGGATTTAGCGACTTGGCAACATATGTTGCAGCTATACAGCCGCCTGTCGGAACTCATTCGGGGAATCGCTGATCCCGATTTCAAATCACCAAGCTAAAGCCTTCTCCAATCTAGACTCTCGCCATGGCTTCATTTCTGAATTTCACCAAGATGCAGGGTGCTGGAAACGACTACGTTTACCTGAATGGTTTCGACCAATCATTGCCTGAGGACCTGTCGCAGTTGGCAATTCAAGTCTCGGACCGTCGTTTCGGAATCGGCGGGGATGGCTTGATTGCGATTTTGCCAAGCACAACAGCGGACGCGCGTATGCGCATGTTCAATGCCGATGGTAGTGAATCGGAGATGTGCGGCAACGGCATTCGATGTGTCGCGAAATACGTTTACGAGCATGGCATCTGCCAGCGCGAATCGCTCACTATTGAAACGGGCGCCGGAGTGCTCTCGCTCGTACTCTCCGTGGCGAATGGCCGGGTGCCTCAGGTGACTGTCGATATGGGCATACCGAAGCTTGAGGCAGCCCAAATTCCTACCACGCTCGGGTCGAGTCCGAAATCACAGGTGATCAATTGCCCAATCGAGTATCGTGGCCACACGTTATTTGCAACGTGTGTATCGATGGGGAATCCTCATTGCGTGATCTTTGTTCCCGAGGCGACCGACGAATTGGTGCTTGATATTGGGCCGATGATCGAGCGAGATGATCGGTTTCCAAAGAAAACGAACGTGGAATTTGTCGAGGTTCTATCGCCTGGAGAGGTCCGACAGCGGACATGGGAACGAGGGTCAGGTGAAACCTGGGCTTGTGGCACCGGCGCAAGCGCGGTTTGCGTCGCAGGCGTATTGACTGGCCATACCGAACGACAGATTCTGAATTCGTTGCGGGGCGGACAATTGCGTCTGCGCTGGGATGAAAAGAGCAGTCACGTGTTTATGACCGGGCCTGCGGTCGAAGTCTTTTCTGGCCAATGGCAAATCATCGAGTAATGCAATTCCCGAGAATCGACTTACTGCGCATGACCATGCGCTGGGGCGGAACTCTATTGGCCTTCGGGATTCGTGCTTGGATGCGAACGCTCGATGCCCGCATTGCATGCTATGATCCAACAATGGATCCTGCCGTTGCTGGCTTCAACGGACCCGCCATCTACGTTGTTTGGCACGAGTATCTTGCCTTGCCACCCTGCAATCGTCGCGGCTGCGACGTAACCATGCTACTGAGCCAGCATCGCGATGCGCATTGGCTGACCGAGGTTATCAATCAGTTTGGTTTTAAAACGGTTCGGGGTTCGACTTCTCGTGGAGGCGTTCAAGCGATTTTAAAAATAAGGCGGAGCAACCTTGGCACTAGCCTGGTTATCACCCCGGATGGACCGCGTGGCCCAAGACGCGAACTGTCGAGTGGTTGTGTTTTCTTGGCCGGGCTTTTAGGAATTCCTATTGTTCCCTTGGGTTGCGGTTTCGATAGGCCTTGGCGAAATACAGGCGCATGGGATAAGTTTGCAATACCGCGGCCGAGTTCCAGAGCGAGAATCGTCTTAGGACCGGCTATTCAAGTTCCTCGCAAACAAACCAAAGAACAGATCGAAGAATATCGACGGTATATTGAATCAATGCTGGTGGCAGTGACGCAGGAAGCGGAAACTTGGGCAGTGGATGGTAACAAGCGAGTTGGTGAACGAGGCTTCTTTCCTGTTCCACAAGGAGCGATACAACTGTGACAGGCTTTTTGTGGAGCGATGATGCGGATGCGTTCTTTGGTGAGCAACCCAAGGCCCGACCGAACCCAAACGACCGGTCGCACAAGCCGCCCAGCGCATCACCTGCCAATGCTTCCCCGAAGACCCGGCCGGGTACTAGTTCGGATGCTCCCCTCAGCGTGGCACAACTCAATGCCTGGATCAAGAACGCGATCGAACAGACGGTGCCAACCTTTTGGCTTGTAGGCGAAATAGGAAATCTAAATCAGTCTGCTTCCGGCCACGTTTACTTGACGATCAAAGATGCAACGAGTCAGGTCTCGGCCGTACTCTGGCGATCGACATTTGAGCGGATCGGTATGGATCTTCGCGAGGGTATGGCCGTACTGGTGCAGGGACGCATCGAAGTCTACGGGCCGCGTGGCACCTATCAAGTAATCATCACTCGAATGGAGCAGCAGGGGCTCGGCGCATTGCAGGCCGCGTTTCGTCGATTGCATGCGAAGCTAGAGAAAGAAGGGCTATTCGCGCCTGAACGCAAAAAACCCTTGCCAGCTTTTCCATGTCGCATTGGCTTTGTGACTAGCCCTAGCGGTGCAGCAATTCATGATTTTACTCAAGTCCTGAAGCGACGTTGGCCAGGCGCGAGCGTCTTGATCATCCCGTCACGGGTTCAAGGCGATGGGGCAGCGTTGGAGATTGCAGAAGGCATCCGAGTCGCGGCGTTGTTGAAGCCTGCGTTGGATGTATTGGTAGTGGGCCGAGGGGGCGGTTCGTTGGAAGACCTATGGTGTTTTAACGAAGAGGTGGTCGTTCGCGCCATCGCTGCGTGCCCTTTGCCGACAGTATCGGCGGTTGGCCATGAGATCGATGTAACCCTTTGTGACTTGGCTGCAGACGTACGCGCTCTTACACCGTCGGAAGCGGCAGAGAGAATCGTTCCCAGTCGGGATGATGTATTCGAATCGCTTGCAGCGGTTCAACGTCGACTTGATTCACTACTGCTCCATCGATTGAGTCAAGCTGAAATAAGATTGCAATCGATAGCAAGCCGTCCCGTGTTGCAATCACCGGAGCGATTGCTGGAGACGCCAACGCAACGGTTAGACGTTATGCATGAAACGCTGGACAACAGGATCGACGTTATCCTTCAATCCAGGACGGAGCAGTTGGAACGCGTGTCCCAGGTTCTCGATGCGATCAGCCCTCTCAAGACCCTAGCTCGCGGATACTCGGTAACCCTAGACGCAGCGAGCGACAAAGTAATCATGAGTATCGAACACGTGAAGCCGGATCAGCTGATACGCACCAAGCTGAGCGACGGCGAATTCCTAAGCAAAATCGTTTAAACTGGGTTAAACGATTGCAGTCGCTACGAAACCGGACGTTGTACAATGCAAAAGCAAGTTTGGATCATCGATGACGAGCAAGCGATTTGCTGGGCACTTAAGCGTGCTCTGGAACAAGTAGGTTACACGGTTACCGCTTTTTCCAACGCAGAAGATGCCATCGCACTGCTTCCCTCAACGCCTCATCTCGATGCAGTAGTGCTTGATTTGCGTATGCCCGGCATGGATGGATTTGCAGCGACCGCGGCCATCAAGAAGCAGTTGCCCTTGGTTCCCATCATCATGATGACGGCCTTTGGTGATTTATCCAGTGCGATGCAAGCGATGGAATTGGATGTCTTCGAATACTTGACCAAACCATTCGATCTGCAGGACGGGCTAAAGGCTGTCGCTAAAGCCATTTCGTCGAAAGAAAATCAATCGGTGCATGCCGACGCAACGGAACCAATCCAGCTCGATACGCTGCTTGGTTCTTCCTCCGCGATGCAACAGGTGTACAAGCAAATCGCGATCGCTTCTCGTAGCGACGTGTCGGTTTTGATAAACGGCCCAATCGGCATCGAAATGGAATCGGTTGCTTCCGCCATCCATAGAAATAGCCAAAGGCATTCCGCTCCGTTCTTGGCTTTCGTCCCTATCGCGATTTCGCCGATTGCTGTTGGGACAGCACTGCTCGGAAGTATCCAATCGCAAAACACCAAGTTAAGTAGGATGTCATTGAGGTCAGGTGCGTTTGAGCTGGCAGGTGAGGGTACGTTGTACCTAGATGAAGTGAGCGACTTGCCATTGTCTCTTCAAGCTCAGTTGCTGCGAGTATTAGAACACAAAAAGTACAGTCGTTTCGGCGATTCAACTGCTAGACCATGTCCCGCACGCATCATCGTTTCGACTAGTCGAAACTTGCGATCGTTGGTCGACGAGGGAGAGTTCTTGGAGGAATTGCGACAGCGGTTGAGTATTTTTTCGATTGAGTTGGTTCCATTGGCTGAGCGGCGGGAAGACATCTTGCCAATTGCATTATCCATTTTGAAGACTCACATGCAGGATCGTAGTCTCTCTTTTTCCGCTGCGGCCACGGCGTGGTTGGCTTCAAAATCCTGGCCAGGGAATGTCCGTGAGCTCCGCAGTGTTATCGACCATGCAGTCCTTGCAACGCGCAGCAGTTGCATTGATGTGGACGACCTAGCGGCAACAGAACGCACCCTTTCCTCATTTGCACCGCCAATCGACAACGACTTGGCCGACGAAATTCAACGCTGGACGCTTGGTCACTTGGATCGGCTTAGCGAACTTGGTAAACGAATCCAAGTGGCACATTCGGACCAGAATTTCGGAACCATGTACGAGGACTTTTTATCAACGGTGGAGCCGCCTTTCTTACAAGCCATGATGGAGGCTTCCAACCATAATCGGGCTCTGCTCGCCGCGCAACTGGGCATGCATCGATCGACGCTTCGACAAAAAATGCGCCGCTATGGAATGGATTGACGTGCAATGGCTCGGCCAGCCTCACCATAGCCCGGCCATCACATGTCGAACCGCTGGCAGGGATAACGAGTTGCCCAGCAAATGCCACTGCCGTTCCATCGAAATCGTGCTTGGCAAACTAAAGTCTTCATTGAAGCCGAGAAGTCGAGCAACTTCGCGAGGAGAGAATCGACGATATCCTGTTGTCGTTTCCAAATACGATCCCGATCGAACGATTGACTTGCCATAGGATGCTGCGAAGCATGCGGTCACTACCGGGCAGTTAGACCAAGCCACTCGATCCATTGCCTCCAGGTAGCGATCCACGGTTTTCTTTTCAAGCCAAAGGCTGGGGGCGGATTCTCGAGTAATGTTTTGATCGATAAACTTCGATAAGCAAGGAGGCTCTGCAATCCGTAGAGGACGTCGTTCTGGTAGTCTCTTCAATGACGCTATGCAATAGACTCTTGGTCGACGATTAGGCCATCCTAAGGTTGATGGGCAGATGGAACGGGTTTGAATGTGATAGCCGACCCCGATCCATTGCTCTTGCAAGTGCTGATACGCATGCGACGATTCAAAGCCAACTACATTCTCAAGACAGACCAGCGACGGTCGGATTGTCTTGACCGCATGGATCAAATGCTTCAAAGCTTCCGAGCGCGGGTCTTCCAGGTCCCGCCTTGCCCCGCGTTGAGTAAAAGGGGTGCACGGTGGACTCATCCACCAGAAGTCTGCCTTGGTTCGAGCAAACCATTCGAGCGGAAGACTTGAAATCTCTTTGACGGAAAAGGGATGCTTAAAATTGCATTCGTAAACGTCTCGTGCCGTGCAGTCTATGTCAACGGCTGCCTCGATCTTCAAGTTTGGAAATGCTGCAGCAAAACCCCCGATGCCTGCAAATAGCTCTAAAATTCGCAAGACGACCCGCTTTCCGCGACTAGCTTAAATTTGTTTACGCATGTCGGGCTGCGGTTTCGCTGCTCTCGGCCTTCAATACGCGTTCGATATCAGAAGCCGACATTCCCATCTCGAGCATTCGCATCTTGAGATCTGCGTCCATTTCAGCTTTGCGTGTCTTGTGCCAATAGTATGTAATTGTTGGGACGACGGAAAGGATTACGATTGCTCCCCAGAAGATAAACATTGGATTGGTCAGGAAAGCCATGGAACTTTTCTCCGGAATGTGGGACAACTCGTTTAACGCTGAGCCGTAGGCGGTGGTTAGTTGGTTGCAAGCGTCCGGCTGAGGACAGCCGGACCTACGTGGTCACCCCCGATAATTCGAACAAAGACATACTATCTTGGAATGGTCGTCGGAACTTTGCAAGGATTCATCGCGAAAACTTGAATATTGGACTCCCGCGAAAACTTACCCTTCCGCTATTACGCTTCGGCCCCGCTCTTTGGCCACAATGATATGGTCTAAAACCCTAATTCCGATAAGATCACCCACCTGCACCAATCGATCTGTCACTGCCTTGTCCTCGCGACTGGGAGTCGGATCTCCGGATGGGTGATTATGCACCAATAGGATGGCCGAAGCGGAATCGCGAATGGCGGCCCTGAAAACCTCGCGGGGATGAACCAGACTAGCGTCCAAAGTCCCGACGGTGATTAGGTGAGTGTTGATAGGTCCGTGCTGTGTGTCGAGGGTAACGATATGAAATTCCTCTTGTTTACCATCGATAGCTAATCTGTGAAAAGTTCGCATGCAATATCGAATTGCATCGTCGGAACCCCGAATCCGGTCCGGCGATTGCGGTTGCTGATCCCTCAGCAGGGCAATTCGGCGACCAAGTTCAATGCCTGCCATGACTTGCGCGTAGCTGTCTTTACGAATGGCTTTGCTTATATCTCGCAGTTCGGTCAAACTTGCATCAGCCAGTGCAGCCACGCGTTCTTCTGGGAACCGATTGGAGATCTTTCGTCCGGCTTGAATGGCGGATTCACCCACGATGCCAACCCGGATCAGGATTGCTAGGAGTTGCGCATCGCTGAGTTTGGCCGGCCCCTCTCGAAGCAATTGCTCCCGCGGTCGATCCTGCTCCGGTGATTGCTTGATTTGCTCCCCGTAAACTTGACTATCGATCCAGTTATCCGGCGTGAAGGACGAGTTGCGGATCCAACGAAAATACTCTTGCTTGTCCCGTTCCACGCGACTGAGCAAGCCATCGCGCGCAAGTAGATTCAAGACTTTGGTAACATAGGCTGAATTGGAGTCGCGACAAACTTGCTTGGCTCCGTCAGACGAAAAATCGTCGAGCTCGCGGATGGCATATAGGATGGATCTTAACTTTTGCTTACGCTCATCGCTCATAGGAAAGCAGAAAAACAAGGCGGCAATTCGAGGGAAACGAACAAGACGGGAACCCGAAAGAGTTGATAATCTACCAACCCACTAGAATTCTCCAGATTCAACGGCCAATTGCCACTGGGGTAGGGCGGCTAGAAACGACATTTTGGGCAGTTTTAGATTCGTGTTGCCTTCCCATTGCCCATTTCCTACCATTGAGTTGTGATAAAGTAAGGTGGTTAGGAAGAATTGACACCCTCAAATTCCGGTTTAACCACCTAAACGAGACGGCTGCGATTCACATTATTCCTCTTTCAAATACAAGCAAGAAGTAAATTATGCGCAAGCGAATTCAGAGCACACGAAAAAAGTCATCTCGCAAAGCGTTTTTCGGAATTCTGTGCACATCGTTATTGGCATCGCATTTCATGCAGATGAGCCTTTTGGCAGACGAGCTCCAACGCGTAGCGCAGGTTGACGGGCCTCCACCTACAACCAGAATGGTGGTGCAGGCGGTCAGACAGCTAGTTCAGGACAATCATATTTTGCATCCCAAGTTCAACGACGAAGTTTCTGCGCATGGATTTGAGATCTTTCTCAAAAACATCGACCCGATGAAGTCTTATTTTTTGGCTTCCGATATCGAGGAATTCAAACCATACGAACTGAAGCTAGACGATCTTCTCAAAGCTAGAGATATTTCGTTCGCTTACGTAGCCTACAAGCGATACCTGCAACGCCTCGAGCAAGTCATGCCGATTTGTCATCAGCAGATTGACACGCAGCATGATTTCACCATAGCGGAAACAATCGCCTCAGACGCCAAGGAAATTGGATACGCAAAGGACATAAACGAGCTAACCGATCGTTGGCGCAAAACGATCAAACTGAATTTCCTTTCGATGCGAGCTGACGGAAAGACCGATTCGGAAATCAGGGAATCACTGCATAAGCGTTACCGAACGATATACAACATCAAATCACAGACCGATGTCGATGAGCTGCTCGAACTGTTTCTGACTTCTCTCACCAATGCGCTAGATCCACACACGACATACATGGCTCCTCAGGAACAGGATGACTTCAACGTCCATCTCAAGTTGGAACTTAAGGGTATCGGGGCTACGCTTCGACCAGATGACGGCTCCACTGTGGTTGAGACACTCGTTCCGGGCGGGGCTGCCGACTTA
>JANLRK010000508.1:0-14853 GCA_031361585.1 Pirellula sp.
TCGATTCGGTTGCGAAGTTGACTGACCATTTGGTCGAGGGTTCGGCTATTCGGCACATGGGCATAGCCCCAGCAGAGATTGAATATTAAATCGCGAGTTACGACATCACCGGCATGGTCATATAGCAACTGCAGCAATTGCAATTCACGAACCGTGATATTGATCGTATTGTTGTCACGTATGGCTTTTAGCTTCTTTGGATAAACAACCAAGCCATCCATGCAAAATTCGGGTTCCTTGGATGGTACGTTCGAGCTCTGAATTAGTTGGCATCGACGTGATACTGCATGAACTCTTGCTAGTACTTCCTGGCAGCCAAATGGTTTTACGATGTAATCGTCTCCTCCCAATTCAAGCCCCAGAACCTTGTCGATCTGTTCCGACTTAGCCGTGATGAAAATAACTGGCACATTGGGTCGAAGTCTACGAAACTCACGACACAAATCATATCCGCTCCGACCAGGCATCATGATATCCAAACAGACAAGGTCAGGCTCGAGCTCATCGAAAAGACTGGAAGCTTGATTCCCGTCCGCAGCCCCAAAACACTGATGCCCATCCGACGCAAGTAGCTCTAGCAGCGCCGCTCGCGTGTGTGGGTCATCCTCGGCGACTAGAATCTTCATGCTTCGACTCCCGCCAATTTTCCATTGCCATCCCGAATTCGCAGCCGCAGGCGAAAGTGCGAGCCTCGTCCGCTAGGCAGCAGCTCCAGCTCGCCGCCGTGACGTTTTGCGGCTTTTCTAGCAATAGTTAGCCCCAGGCCAGTTCCGGACGGGGCCGTGTTGCCGTCATCTAAGCGATAGAATGGCTGAAAAACTTTTTGTCGAAAGCGGGGTGCAATGCCTGGCCCAGAGTCGACAACGTCGACAGTTAATATGTCGCCCTCTAGCAACGAAGATACGTGTAACAATTTGCCGTCGGCCGCGTATTTTTCGACGTTATTGAATAGATTAATGAGTATCTGCTCCATCACATCGGAATCCATCTCTACAGTTCGTCCAGCATTCAGATTTGACGAAATCAATATTCCCTTTCGATCAAGCGAAAGCTTTGATTGCGTCAATACTTGGCGAATGATCTCATCAGGTACAATCAGGCGCCAAACCAACGGCTGCGATTTGCTCCGCCCCTGAATAAACTCGAGCACACCTGATATCAATCGACTCAAGCGTTTCGATTCGGAATCAATAACCTCCAATCGTTCCGCGATTCGATGGACTGCTGGCTCGTTCTGTAACAAGTCTCGCTGTGCCATCTCGGCATACAATCGAATATTAGTTAGCGGTGTACGTAGCTCATGCGAGACTTGGCCAACAAAACTGACCCGTTGATTCGCGATCCGAAGTTGTTGCGAGGTTGCAATGGTCACGTATGCGCCAAGACCCAACAAGGAAAATGCAACAACGGAGATTGCCAAGCCCCATCGCCAATAGCTTAGCCACGTGGCACCCACTGTGCGTTTCGCCGTTAGAAAATACTTCAGCCGCCAAGAAGCCAATGGGTCCTTGAATGCCACCTCCGCGAGCGGGCGTTCCATTGAAACATCGCTCGCACCCCAACGGTAGACGACATTCCCATTGGCATCCATCAAAGCCGTCATGCCGTCGCTCTTACCGGAATGATCCACGACAGGGAGTATGGAAATCAAGTCCGCCATCCAACGTGCGCGTTCGAGCCAGCAACCGGTGGCCGATCCGTCTGGCCTTAATTTCCATACCACCAATTGCAGCCCTTCATCAAAATAGGACTGGTGCCAAAGCGAATTTGCTTGGATGACTTCTTGATCTGAGTTCGACGTGGCTGTCTGTTGCGACACTGCAGACCGAGAAGAGTTGGTACTGTCGACATTCCGAACCTTCTGTTCCCTGCTATTTGCGACGGTTACTGGTGGCCTCTGACGGGCCATCAGTGATAGCTCATTGTAGATCAAGAAATCATTCCCGAAATTTGAAGATGGTGCCGGCGGATAAAGCAATTGACCGCGGGCAGAGACCCACATTGTCCGTCGGACACTGGGTTCTATCCTTTCCAACAGCATCAACTGCTCCGAAAGGTCCCCTTCTATCTCCATCGCTTGTTTGAGATGCCTGTTGTGACCGGACATGACATCGTCCACAGAGCGAACGAGCTCACTTAGTCTGCCTTCTGCTAAGATAGCAACCTGCCGTTTTGCATTCAGTTCTTCGCCTCGAATCAATGCAAAACCTATCCAACCTAGCATCGCCAGCGGAGCTGCAATGAGACACAAAAGAGCGGTCTGAATGCGAATCGGCAAGGGGTTCCTCGAGTAGAGCATTTGTCCTCATCGTTGTCCTCAACTGCTTGGGACGTAGTACGAACCTAATTTTCCACAGGTCTTGATTGTATGGGTAGGTGGACTTGAGTTGAGCTGGCGACGCAGCACGGGAACAGTCGGGACAACTGTTCTACTCTATTTCTTCTTTCCCGCTTCGCCATAGGACTGTTGGCGCGACGTGGAATCTTGGTATTCACGCATCTTCTTGCGATTGTCATTCCATTTTGCATTGTCGGCAACCTCGGCGGATTGTTTCTTGTTCAGGTTGCAGCCGAGCTCAACATCCGAGCAAATATAATTGTTCTTGACTCCGAATTCTGCAATAACCGCTAAATCGGAAGCATTCCGTTGTAGCAATAGCCTAGCTTCCTCGATCTTGCCTCCGTCGCGAAGCGCTGTTGCCTCTCGATTGCGTTCTGCTGCAATTTGGACTGCCGTCAGAACTTTGGCTTCGACGTCGACGTCCGCTTCCACTCTCTCCGGCTTGTTCGAGTATCGTACTGCGATCTTGCTCCCAAGCTGATCCGTCGTATTGGTTTGCATGTTGCGATACTTTACACGAACATCCGCAAGCAGGGACTCTTGTCCATTCTCACCTGCTGCTACTTCGACTTCCAAGATAAAATATCGCTCTTGTCGGGCATAGAGCTGTGCGAGTGGAATTCGAATCACTTGGCCGTGAATGTCAGCTTTATTGCCAAGCGAGCGAACGGGACGCATCGAATTGGCAAGTGTGATTTGAATGTCAAATTCCGAGGCAACAACGCTCAGTAAGTCGTCGAACTCATTGTTGAACACTCCCACGAGATTGTCTGCGCTCTCGATGAACACGTGATTGCCGCTCGAGGCTGCAGCCAAGCTCGTCATGAGATCTTCGTTGTACCCAGAACCAAGCCCAAGCGTGCTGACGCTGATCTTTTCCTTGAGCAACGACTGCCCGAGTTGTTCTAGTTCGGTCGGCGATGACGGACCGACATTTGCAAGCCCATCGCTAAGAAGAATGATCCGATTCACGTGTTTGTCATCTAGAAACTTCCGAACCTCTGCCGCCCCCTTGGATACACCAGCAAAGAGAGCGGTATTGCCATCGGCCTGTATGCTTTCAATGGCTTGTCGAATCGAATCGCGATCGCTCGCCCTGGTCGCAGGGACCAACACCCGAACGTTGGTGTCATAAGTGACCACCGAAACGATATCGTCATCACGCAATCGATCGACTGCAGCCAAAGCGGCACGCTTCGCGTGCTGAATCTTCTCTCCTTTCATTGACCCGCTGCGGTCCAGCACAATGGCAATGTTCACCGGGGGCCGCATCGCGGCTTTCGGCAAATCAAAACCCGTGAGTTTGACCTTCAAGTAATTGAGGGCCTTTTCGCCAGCCAACATGGTCGGCTTCGCCAAGGCGGCGCTAAGCTTGATTTGCTCGGCATGTGCAGTCGTTAGGTCAAATCCCACCGAAATGCCCAATAGCGCCATCGTTGCGAAGAACGATTTGAATCGATTGAGACTCATTTTTGGTAACTCCTATTTAAACCCGTGGCAAAGCAGTGCTACACCAACGTGCGGCTTGATACTGCGACGGGTTCCATTTCAGCAGAATATGCAAATTGAATGGTCTAATTCGTATCAGACAATTGTAAAAACAATGTAAGTCTAGCTGCGTAGAGAAGACGATTGCAAGAAACAAAACGACAGACTGGTAACCCATCCTACAGTGCCGGTTTCCATCTTTGACAATTTCTTGTACCATTTGCAACCTTTTGCGAGAGCGACGACGATTTGAGTCCACAATCGTTTGTTCTTTTACGATTCGACTAGAAATGAATCCATGTCTGTTTCAATGAATATTATCGAGGAACTCGGGTGGCGAGCGCTGACGCACCAATGCACCGATTTGGCAGCTGTTACTAAGGAGCTTGAGTCTTCCACCGTCTTATATGCGGGTTTTGATCCAACATCGGACTCGCTGCATGTCGGCTCCTTGTTACCGCTCATGATGCTCAGGCGATTCCAACTAGCGGGGCACAAACCTATTGCGCTCGTCGGCGGAGCGACCGGAATGATTGGCGATCCAAGTGGCAAATCGGATGAGCGGTCTCTTTTGTCTAAGGAAATCTTGCAGCAAAACGTGTCGAGCATCGAGACACAGATGCGACGGTTTCTGGATTTCGAAGGCCCAAACGCGGCAGTCTTAGTGAACAACTACGATTGGATGAGCACTTTTTCGTTTCTCGATTTTTTGAGAGACATTGGCAAGAACTTTCCCGTCAGCGTGATGCTTGGAAAGGAGTCGGTAAAAAGCCGGTTGGAGCGACAGGATAGCGGCCTAAGCTTTACCGAGTTCAGCTATATGTTATTGCAAGCGTACGATTTTGCGTACTTGGCGAAGCATCGAAACTGCCAACTCCAAATCGGTGGTAGCGATCAATGGGGAAACATTACCGCTGGCATCGATCTCGGACGGAGAATGTTGGGCCAACAGCTTTACGGTCTAACCAGCCCGTTGCTTACAACGTCCGATGGACGAAAGATGGGCAAAACGGAAAAGGGAGCTGTTTGGCTTTCCGCCGAAAAAACCTCTCCTTATGAATTTTACCAATATTTTGTAAATGTAGCCGATGCAGACGTATTGATGGTTCTTCGATTCTTGTCGGATGTGACTCGAACCGAGTATCAAGAAATCGAAGCTTCGATGGCGGAAAAGCCCGGCGCGGCCCAGCGTCGTTTGGCTGAATCGATAACGCGATTGGTCCATGGTGAGCCTGGTTTGCAATCGGCTCTCAAAGCCTCAAAGACGCTTTTCGGAGCGGAAATCGATTCGCTAAGCGACAAGGACCTCAACGCGATCTTCGCTGATGTTCCAAGCTGTGCGATGCCAAAGGATCGATTGAAGGAAGGCTTATCGCTTATCGATGCGCTGGTGGCTGTATCGCTTGCATCGAGCAAAGGAGAAGCCCGTCGTGCCATTGAGGGCGGATCAGTCTACATCAACAACCGCAAAGCTGTAGGCATCGAGCGCGTCCTAACCGCTGCAGATTTGGCGAGCGAAACCGTGATCGTATTGCGTGTGGGCAAGAGGAAATATGCATTGCTTAGGTTCGAATAGATAGGTCACTCTTGCCGAGAGTGACTTTGTGCTGAAGGTGCAGCGGCGATATGCGTCACACGGCCCAGGGGGCCATGCTACGTTTGATGTCAATCGTCCAAACGACTTCGTTCGAACAAATCCTACGGAACATTACCAACTTTGAAAACGGTCTCGACGTATCGGAATCCAATTGATTCGTAGAGTCGAATGGCCCCAGTGTTGTGTATAGTAACTTCTAAATTGACTTTAACGCAACCTGCCTCACGGAAGCCTTGAAGGGCTCGTTGCAAGAGCTCACGGCCTAAGCCGATGCCTCGAAACTGCGGAACAACGCCTACGTTTTGGATAGCGCCTTCAATGGCGCTTAACCGTAGCCCTTGAATCGTACCTACCGGCAATTCCGGTAGTCCCTCGGGGTCGGCCATAGCCAACCAAGTTGCTTCAGGGACAAAATTTGCTCGCAGCGAAATGTCTTTCATAAGTTGCCTGCAACCATCCCGATCGCCTAAGCAAGGAAAAACATTCGCATCGATTTCAAGCCTGAAGCTATCCCATTTAGCCAACGCATGCTGACCAAGGAATCGTTCAGACCAGGGGATGAAACGAAAAATACCTTCGCTTGCGATATGCGCACGATCATACTTGAGAAGGTCGATTTGCATTTTGTGGCGTTTGAAATAAACGACGGCCATCGAGGATCGCAGCGCTTTTATCTTTGATTAAAAATTTTGACCGTGATTGATAATCGTTTAACCCCGAGCCGCAAGCGACGGCCGACATATCACCGACGTCTCCTACGGCTCGGAGCTAGTCGATCTAATAGGCGATGGCTTCGCCGTCTGTTCTTGGATCCGATGCAGCGAGTAGCCCTCGGTCGGTTCTTTGGATCCCTTGAGCGATTGCAATAGAATTCGAAACCTTGAGTGGATGTCCTAGCGATTCCAAGTGCTTGGAGGTATCGCTGCTGGAGTTGGGTTCATTGGATAGGGCTTGGCGGATGCCGCCCAAGTTTGGTTCATGGTAAACAATGTCCGGACTCCACTGTTGATGGATTCGTGCCGACGCGATCGCTTGATCGATGGGTTCATGCAAGTCGATGCATCGGACAATGTTTTGCAATGTTGCATTGATAATCTTTGGTCCACCTGCTGCGCCACAACTCAAAAATGGAGTGCCATCCTTCGCCAGCACGATGGTCGGGCTCATGCTGGATAAAGGCCGTTTGTTCGGCGCGATTGCGTTGGCTGCCGAGCCCACCAGGCCGAATGCATTGGGAACTCCCGGGGAGATGCTGAAGTCGTCCATTTGATTGTTGAGCATAACGCCTGTCCCCGGAATCATGACCTTGCAGCCCCATGTGGTATTGACGGTCGACGTGAGCGCCACCCAGTTCCCCATCGAGTCCGCGGTCGCAAGATGCGTCGTATGTTTTTTGCCATCGTCGACGAGGACGTCTCCATGAACGATTTCGGTCGATGCTTTGTTCAAGCAAATTTGTTCAGCAAGCGACTTAGCATAGGAAGGGTCGGTTAGAAATTTGGGCACGTCGACGAAATCGCTATCTCCGAGCCAGTGGGCGCGGTCTGCAAACGCGCGTTTCATGCACTCGGCCAGCAAATGAAAGAACTCCCCTTTAGACTTGGAATGGATTTGCGAAACGTCGAATCGATCGAGCATGTTCAGCATCTGAGCGATGTGGATCCCGCCAGAACTTGGAGTAGGGAAGCCAATTACCTCGTAGTTTCGGTAGTTTGTCCGAATGCACGAGCGTTCGATCGCTTTGTAGTTTGCAAAATCGGTTAGGGTCAGCATTCCTGCATGCTTTTCCAAGTACTCCACTGCGGCCTTGGCGAACTCACCTTTATAGAACCAAGCGGGGCCGTGCTTGGCTAGTTGACGAAGGGTTCCTGCGAGATCCGGCTGTCGAAGCGTTTCTCCGACTTTGGGCACGCTCCCATCTGGCTTTAGCAATACGGTTCGGCTCGCATCGTACTTGGATAGGTTTTCGCGTTCGGACGAGATCGCGTTATGCGTTGAATTTCCTATCGCGTAGCCGCTCTCTGCGGCATCGATTGCGGGTTCGAATAGCGATGCCCATTTCAAGGTCCCGAGTTTGTCGTGGGCTAGTTTCAATGCTGCGATTTGGCTAGGTACTGCGCACGCAAGTGAACCCGTTTGGCTCAACTCGGCGATCGCTTTGCCATTGCGTAGGTACATGGTGGCTGTGGCTGCAGAAGGAGCCGTTTCGCGGCCATCGATCGCATGAATCGCGCCACCCTGCGTTCGGATCAACATTAGGCAACCGCCGCCCAGACCTGAATTGTGACCATCGACAACGCCCAGGCATAATGCGGCTGCGATCGCGGCATCCACCGCGTTTCCCCCAAGTCTGTAAGTGCTCAACGCAGCTTGGGATGCAAGCGGATGAACGGTGGCTGCAACATTTGCACCGACGACCGTTCGCCGCCTGGCTTTGGCAACCGTCGCATTGGGCTTTTCTTGGGCAACGACTTCAAACGAACTTTGAGTTGCACCGCACAACGACACGGCCGCCAACGACTGAGTGAAGTGTCGCCGCGTTATTGGGTTCAACATAGTCAGTGATGCTTTCAGGTCGTTTGTAAAATTCGAGTTCACTTAATCGTAGCTGCGCTCGCGTGACCAAACGATCATGTTGGATCGGTGGCTTGCCCGCGTAGCATATCACTTCGGGGCAAGTATTTGCACATGGCAATGCCGACGAAATAGAGACCTACTAGCGGAATTGCCATTCCTAACATGCTTCCAACATCGTTCGGGGTCAAAATCATGGAAAGAAAAGCTATAATCAGTATGGCCATTCTCCACTGGGAAACATAGAGTTGCACCGACAAAATCCCAAGCCGCTCGAGAACCAGCATGACCAAAGGCAGCTGAAATGAGATGCCAAATCCCAGCGGCAACATCAGTGCAAAAGACATATAATCGGTAAGCCTAGGCGAGGCTCCAATTCCCATGCTGGCATTGAACTCGAGCAAGAAATCAATGACCATGTTGAAGATAAAAAAGAATGCCAGAGCGGCGCCAGCCCAAAACAACAGCAAGCTTGTTGGCAGAAAGAAGTAAACGTATCGCCGTTCATGTGGGTATAAGCCGGCAGAGATGAATTGCCAAATATGAAAAAATATGCCCGGGCTCGCAACCAAGAACGCGATGACCAAGCCTGCCTTGAACCAAATCAAAAACGGTTCTTGAAGTCCCAGCGCTTCAGTGCTCGCATTGATACCAACGAACTCGCGAAAAGCAACAAGATCTGCAACGTCTGGTAGGCCATGACTATCTGGGTTATTGCGATCCGATTCGGAGAGTTCGCCAGCGAGCGCGGCCTTTAAACGCCGCATATCTCGAAAAACTACCTCCGTCACTTTCTTTTCACCAATCAGCCACTTGGAAAGCTCGGTAGAGACCTCTTTGCCCGAGGATTGTGTCATCTCTGCTTTGGATTTCTTGTCGTAGTATTTGTCTAGCGATTTCCGAAGTGGTACCTGCATGTAGTTCACCACCGTGGTGGCTAGAGGCAAACCGATGGCCAAGCCAACAGCCAACCATATGGAAGACTTGAAAAGGGCACGCCGTAGCTCCTCGAGGTGATCGCCAAAGCTCATCGAGCTCTTTTCGAAAAGGTCGTCGGCTTTTTTCAATGCAAGGGCGCTTTTCGCCATCAATCAAGTCTCCAGGATCGGGGGGACGGAATGAATTTTCATGCCGTCGTGCGTAGTTTGTGCGGGGCGAGTAAAATGTTTCTTGTAGTCACGTCGTTTCGGGTCTACCCAGTTTGTTCTTCCCTGTCCTTTTGGCAATCCATGTTTTTACCAGATCAGCCGATTCGTTTTGAGCCGATTTACCGTTCGTACATTTGGGGAGGCGATCGATTAGCATCTCAACTGGGCAAAAAACCTCCAGGAAGTGGCATTTGGGCTGAAAGCTGGGAGATCGTGGATCATCGAGAGGGTGAATCTATCGTTGCCGAGGGAGCATTCGCCGGCTGGACGCTGCGACAATTGATTGAATCCTTTCCTAACGAAGTTGTCGGTCGTGACGCTCCTAACGAACGATTTCCTCTGCTCTTGAAGTACCTTGACTGCCAGAGAGTACTCAGCGTTCAAGTTCATCCAGACGATGCGTATGGCGCTAAAATGACGCAGCCAGATCGTGGAAAGACAGAGGCCTGGTACGTCATCGACGCTGAGCCTGAGGCAAAGCTTTATGCTGGTTTGAAGTCTGGCGTTGACCGAAATGCCTTGGTCGAAGCCATCGAAAAAGGTGAAACCGAGAACTGTTTGCACGTGCTTTCACCGAAATCCGGCGATTGCATCTTCATTCCCGCGGGTACTGTCCATGCGTTGGGTGACGGACTGTTGGTTGCGGAAATACAACAGGCCAGCGACTGCACCTTTAGACTTTTCGATTGGGATCGAGCCGACAAAGACGGTCAGCCGCGGCAACTGCATATCGACCAAGCTTTGGAGGTTATTGATTTCGATCGCGGTCCAGTCGAATTCGTCCCAAAACCGCAGATCCCGTTGGCTGGAGGCCGAACGCTGGTGGATTGCGACAAGTTCATGCTACGCGAGTTTGCGTCCCCCGGAACTTTTCAGTTAACGAGCTCGCGATTGGCAATCATCACCGTTCCGCTGGGCAAAGCCATCCTCAAAACCAATCTGAATGAGATTCTTCTGGAGCGTGGGCAAACGGTTCTGGTTCCATTCGCTTGCCAATCCACTAGCCTTGAGGTTCCAACTGGGACAACGGTTCTAGTCTCCACATTGCCGGAATCATTATGAAACAATCGCTCGCTTCGCAACGGGTTCAAGCCTGGGGACTTTTAGAACTGAAACCTATGCATCGCGCGATGCTTAGGCGGTCAGTGGAATCAAATAGCAAACTAGAACTCGATTGGAATGTGGCAAGTTGGCGAGACAACGATCAAGCATTGTTGGAGTTGTTGTCTCAGCCCGGCGTGATCGTAGTGGATCGCGATGGATTGATGGAGCGAACACTCGAAGCCCGAGGCACGGATGCAGTGATTGAGGCACTGCATCATCGTTCGCGCGGCCAAATTCGACTATTGTGGCATTGGTCATTGCGAGGTAAACAAGATCTATTCTGGTGCACGGAAATGTCGTTTGAAGGCGTTATTAGCGACCCGCAAAGCATGATGCAATGGTTGCGTGCATGTGTTCGGCTCGGTAAAACGAAAGAAGGCAACCATGGCTTACTAAACGGAATTGAATTGCCAAGAATATTTGCACCGATCGCTTAGATACGAACAACCGCAAGAGCCAATCCCCATTAGCCGTCGTCCCAAATGATTCAACCCAAGCGTACCCTGTTATCGGTCAATGTAAACAAGGTGGCGTTGCTTCGGAACACGAGACACTTAGGTGAGCCGAGTGTTCTTCGTGCGGCCCATATTTGCTTGACGGCTGGGGCTAACGGTATCACCGTACATCCCAGACCCGACGAGCGTCACATTCGTCGGTCCGATGTGTTTGAAATGGCAGAATTGCTCAAGGACTGGCCAGGTGCCGAGTACAACATCGAGGGAAATCCGTTCCACAATTTGATGGAATACATTCGCGCAGTCCGCCCAGCCCAAGCGACGTTTGTACCTGATAGTGAATCGCAAAGTACGTCGGATCATGGATGGGATTTGGAGCAGGATAGACAGAGGTTGGAACCCCTAATTCAAGAATGTCGAGACTTAGGTGTTCGAGTCAGCCTGTTTATGGACCCGGTTACCGAGCAAATGCCGATCGCAAAGAAAATAGGAGCAGAGCGGATTGAACTATACACTGAGACCTGGGCGAGTTCATTCCATAAGTCGACGCGTGAATCAACACTTGCGGGATTTGTAGCTTCCGCAATTGCGGCCTGGAACTCGGGCCTTGTCATCAATGCGGGACACGATTTGAACCGAGAAAATCTGACCTCTTTTCTGATGGCAGTTCCGGGCGTGGCTGAAATTTCGATTGGCCACGCGTTGATTGGAGATGCGCTGGAAATGGGCTACGAAAACACCGTGCGAGCCTATCTTGACTGTATCGACGCGGCTTACCGTTAGGGCTGCGAGGATCGGAGTTTCGCTTCGAATCGGTGAAGTGCTTTGGCTAGTTCGGGATGATGAGGCTTGAGTGCAACCGCGCGTCTTTGCTGCTCGACAGCATCCTGATAGCGTTCCAACGCGGCGTAGCAATAGGCGAGCGTATCCAGGTTCTCAGCATCTTCTGGTGCTAGGTTGCAAGCCTTTCGACTTAGAAAAAGTGCCTCTTCTTTGCTCCCCTCGGTGTTAGCTATTAACCATGCGAGGTTATTGCATAACATGGCAAGCCTGCCGGAATAAGAGGCACGATCACCTGGGCTAGATAACTTCAGTTGTTCTTCCTCCGCGCGAATCTTAACGCGATCCTTGGCAATGAGATTGGCCAATTCGCGACGAAGCCGTTCCTTTTCTTTATCGGTTAGCGAGAGACGATAGAGCCCGACGATAGCGTCGACATTTTCTGGCTCGAGCTCGATCGACAGCCAGTAGTTTTTGGCTGCCTTTTCCACTTCATTCGATTGCCTCGCGTCATCGCCGACGTACAAATGGAAGTTGGATATAATCTCTGTATGCTCGCGAAAAAATTCATTTACCTGGCGCTTGAACATCGGCTCGCTGTTGTACCGAGCCACAAACGGCTCAAGCACGTCGGCTGCCTGCGAATGCTTGCTTTGAATCTGAAGCATTGTTGAAAGGCGCCTCATGCAAATCAACGTGGAATAATTGGTCAGATCATCATTCAGAGCTAATCGAAACTCTGCTTCTGCCCACTTAAATTGCCCCCGCTCCTGAAGTTTTTGTCCAAGACTAGAACGGATATCTTGGTTGTTCGCATTTGCTCTGGCCGTCAATTCAGCTCCGCCCTTGAATGGGCTGACCACATCGGCATCGGCAGTTTTCGGAATGCCCATTTCGCTGCAAGGGACTTGGTTCAAACTATGTTCGGCGATTGTATTTGCAAGGTCTCGGTTCCCTTGTAGCAGGAAGCTTTCTGCGAGAAGATATCCGAACATAAACTCGCGGGAAACGATGCTGCTCGGAAGCTTTGCATGTTGCTCCTGAACGAGTTCAGGAAGTTTGTATTTCAATGCCCATTGCGCAAATTCATTTGCCCTTGTCGATCGGTTGCCAATCATCGAATCCAGCGTGGGCACGGTCTTGCTCAGAGTCAAGATCGACCGAGCTATCGAAAGCGAGTATGTCCGAAGTTCAGCCACATCGAAAGTCTGCTCAGCAACCCACTTGTGCAAATCGATAACGAGGTCCAAGTTTGTTTCAACCGATCCAGCCTTGAGTTGTTGCAGTTCATTTGCAATGGCTTGGTCCCACCATTTCTGATCGAATTCCTTTTCATTCGTGGCGTACTTTACCAACCAACGACTTGCCTGGCTTTGGCCACCGCCAACGAAGTTGCTCAAGGCCTCCTTTCGACGATCCAAGGACTGGCCAACGGTAGGCCTACTCCTCATCAAAAGGAGAGCAGCTCGCTTGGCCAATCCGCTCCGCGTTTCATATCGAACCAAACGACAAAGAGCGGCAAAGCCTTCGTCGTGTTCGAGTCGCTGCAACTGATCAATATAGATGGACTTGTCTGAGTCGGCAGCTCCATAGTTACTCAAGATCTGGCGAACGTTCACGGGATCGGTGTCCCATGACCAAGAGAATTGGTTGCTTTGCACAACGTAGCGGGCAGTGGAAGCAATCTGTGGGTCGGCGTGAAAACTAGCGGCATGCAATTGATCGAGAGCCAAAACACCTATTCGCTCCAATTCACCCTGAGCTCGGAGTCGTGTCGAATAGCTGGGGTCGCTAAGCTTTTCAATCAGCTGAGCGATATGTCCCCTCAACTCATCGGGAGGACCATTGGACTGGTTAGCATCTTGAGCTGGTGCGGAATCGCAAACAATACCGACGAGCATCGTGGCGATCGTCAACCTAGCCAGATACGTTACGGTCCTAGAACGGCACGATCCATTCGTTCGATTTTCATTCATCATTCGCAAAGCACTTCCAAACGGAATGTCCAAGGGAAAGTTCCGATCGCAAGATTCGAAGATCGGAATTCGTCTCAATGACTATCTTGGCGTTATTCGACCACCTATGCCAAGTGGAGTTCCGTTTCAGACCATCAAAAAAGCCAAGCAAAATGGATTGTGCCGATTAAAAACCCGCTTTTGAGAGAAACGGCCTCCGAAATCGATTATTTTCGTCCGGATTGCAATGAAAATTTGACAGGGGGTAGTGCCAGGCGATACGATAACGTTTGAGCGAATTCCAGTAACGAGCCACGTCCGTTGGAGAATTCGCCATACTCATCACAATCACACTACTGCATACTGCTCGTCGGTTTTAGCTCGATGCGTTGGTTCGAGAAAACTTGGGACGGGGAGGGGTTCGCACGATGGCGAAGAAAATTCAGCATGTTTGGGGCTTAGAAATTGGTCAAAGCGCCCTCAAGGGCTTGCGATGTCATTTGGAAGGGGACCAAGTCGTTACGGATGTTTTCGACTTCGTCGAGTATCCAAAAATTCTAAGCCAACCGGAAGCGGAACCAGAACTGCTGATTGCGGACGCAATGAAGCAATTTCTATCGCGCAATGATTTGCGTGGAGCCAAGGTTGGGGTGAGCGTTCCAGGACAAAGCGGCCTGGCAAAGTTCTTCAAACCACCTCCGGTTGAAGTCAAAAAAATTGGCGACATCGTCAAGTATGAAGCCAAGCAACAGATCCCATTCGACCTCAACGATGTGATTTGGGATTACCAGCAAATGGAGGGAGCAACGATCGAAGACGGCTACGCGCTGGAAAGCGAAGTCGGATTGTTTGCGATGAAACGCGATGCGGTTTTCCGATCGCTAAAGCCTTACCGCGAACGAACCATGGATCTCGATCTGGTGCAATTGGCTCCGATGAGCATCTACAACATGATCGCTTACGATCGATTCGCCGAACGTATGGCGACGGAGACATTTGATCAAGAAAGCCCTCACAAATCGACGGTTGTACTTTCGATCGGCACCGACGCTAGTGATTTAATCGTCACGAATGGCTTTCGCGTGTGGCAGCGAAGTATCCCTATCGGCGGCAATCATTTCACTCGTCAATTGACTAAAGACCTGAAACTGACTTTTGCCAAAGCAGAGCATCTCAAAAGGAATGCGATGCAAGCGGATGACCCCAAGTTGGTTTTCCAAGCGATGCGACCGGTCTTTAACGACATGGTGACCGAGATCCAGCGATCGCTCAATTTCTTTAAGACGTTAAACAAGAAAAGCGATCTGGAGTCGATGTTGTTATTGGGCAACACAGCCAAGCTGCCTGGCCTGCAGCAGTTTTTAAATAAGAACCTTGGCTTGGATGTCGACATCCTTGATAAGTACCCGAA
>JANLRK010000816.1:0-4043 GCA_031361585.1 Pirellula sp.
ATGTGCGGACTCAGTCGTCGGTCGAAGCTATCGACCGAACTAAGAAAACGGTTCGTGTTTGTGACCTCGCTTCGGGACGTGAGTACGAAGAACCTTACGACAAGTTGATCCTTGCAACCGGGGCGGCTCCCGTTCGCCCTTCGATTCCCGGCATTGACGTGCCCGGCGTGTTCACGTTGCGGAATTTGCAGGACACCGACGCGATCAAGGAGTGCGTGGACCGGGGCGCGAAGCAGGCCGTGCTCTTGGGAGGCGGGTTCATCAGTCTGGAACTCGCGGAGAACTTCGTCCGACGTGGCATTTCGACGACGGTGGTCGAGAAGAATGAGCAGATCCTCTCACCATTCGACAAAGAGATGACCACTCCCATTGTCCAAGAGTTGGCGAGAAAAGGGGTCACGCTGCTGCTCGGCCAATCGGCCGAAGCGTTGGAGCAGACCGCTGACGGATTGATCGTCTGCTTGAATTCCGGTCAACGGCTGTCTGCCCAACTGGTCGTGTTCGGTGTGGGAGTGCGCCCGGAAAACAAACTGGCGGTCGATGCGGGCCTGGAGATCGGGCCGCGTGGCGGTATCCGGACCAATGAGTTTCTTCAAACCAATGATACAGACATCTATGCAGTCGGTGATGTCGTCGAGGTAAGGGACGTTGTTTCTGGCGAACCAACTCAAGTGCCGTTGGCCGGACCCGCCAATCGGCAAGGCCGGATCGCTGCGGACAACATCTTCGGGCGCGCCGTCCGGTATCGAGGAACGCAGGGAACCGCGATCGTCGGCGTGTTCGACAAAACGGCGGCGATGACCGGGGCTTCGGAAAAAGGCCTGCTTCGAACCAATCGGCCATTCCACAAGATCTACATTCACCCGGCACATCACGCCGGCTACTACCCCGGTGCCGAGGAGATGTCGCTGAAACTCTTGTTCGATCCGCAGTCGGGACGCATTTTCGGTGCGCAGGCCGTCGGCGGAGCCGGTGTTGATAAGCGGATCGACGTGCTGGCCGTGGCGATCCAAGCGAGCATGACGGTCTTCGATTTGGAAGAGATGGAGTTGGCTTACGCACCGCAATACGGATCGGCGAAAGACCCGATCAACATGGCCGGCTTCGTCGCTGCCGGATTGCTCCGAGGAGATCATCCTCAAGTCGATGTCGAGGCGGTCTTGGCAACTCCAACTGCCGAGCAGCCATTTCTGCTGGACGTTCGCACGCCGCAGGAATTTGCTTCCGGCCACATCCCAAGAGCCGTGAACATCCCGGTGGATGACCTGCGTTCTCGCCTCAACGAACTCCCCCGGGACCGACAGATTGCCACCTATTGCCAAGTGGGACAGCGCGGCTACTTGGCGACCCGCATTCTGCTGCAAGCCGGTTTCTCCGCAGTAAACGTGGGCGGCGGCTACAAGACTTATAAACTCTTTCAACCGTCCATTTGAGCAAACCACATGACTGTGAAGACTCGAATTGAAATTGCTCTGTTGTTGCCTGCGGTGCCGGATGCTCGTGATGCGTGCGTGCAGCGGCTCGGTGACTTGCTAAGAGCGAACGACGGGATTGAGGCCGCACATTTGCCGGACTTGAACGGCAAGTAATCCGGTGAGTGACCGCTACTGTTCGTTTGAAATAAACACTTTACCAATAGGACAAAACAAAATGGCAACACATCACGCAACCCCAGGGGAATTGATTGACTTCGGTCCCTTGGGCAATGCTTTAGGGGATACAAAGACAGGGACTTTACTGAAGACTGACGATATGGAAGTACTTCGTTTAGTCTTGCCGGCTGGTAAAACAATCGCCGAGCATAAGGCACCCGGCGAAATCACAGTACAATGTATCGAAGGTCGTGTTCAGTTTACTGCGATGGCTAAAACAGTGGAGCTCACTGCTGGCACGATGTTGTACTTAACAGCTGCACAACCCCACGCATTGCACGCAGTCGAGGATTCATCATTGCTGGTCTTTATCTCGCTTCGCAGGTAAGTGTTTTCCGGGGCTGAAATGGCCTGGCGAAACCTAAGCAAGTCATCGATAAGTTGGGACGTCGTGAGTACAGGCCAGCTTGAATCCAAATGGTTGCTGGCACGGCGGTGCTGTCTCGACGATCTCAATGAAGAAAGCTTTTCAATGGCATTTCCGCGTACAAGTTATGAAAAATGGATGCTCGAAAACCATCCCCATGCCCACTCCGTGGTTATGTCCTATCTTGGCATTCGACGATCTCTTGGACTGTTGGCTTTTCTGCTACCCCTAGTGCTTGGACCCTTCGGTCGTTTTGTTCTTGGGATTGAAATACAAGAAAACATGAGTAGCTATTACCACACGCCATTACGCGATGTTTTTGTTGGAGCAATGTGCGCGATCGGCATATTCCTTTTCTGTTACCACGGATACGATTCCCTAGAGAACTGGACAGGCAATCTCTCTTGCTTATCTGCCATTGGCGTTGCGCTGTGCCCGCTCGATCCGCATAGCGATCCTTTACATCAGTCGACTATAGTTGGATACATTCACACACTTAGCGGTGGGATTTTTTTTACGTCGCTTGCTATTTTTTCTCTCTATCATTTCCCACGCGGGCATTTTGGTCTGCGACTGAAAACGCGCGATGAGCAGCGTGACGGCGTCTATTTCGCAACGGGCCTAACCATCATGGGCTGTATGACTTTGATGGGAGTTCATCTTTTTCTGTTGCCCGTCTCCATAAAAGCAATCCTCAATAATTTCAATTTCATCTTCTGGATGGAGTGGATCGCCGTCTGGGCGTTTTCGGCCGCTTGGCTCGTCAAAGGGCAAGCGTTGTTTGCCGACTCTTTTGAAAATAACGAAGCAGAGTCAACGGATTCTTAAACAACCTTCCATTGGCCCTGTATTTTCACCTATCCTTGACACATCGAATGCCTTGAGCGTTAGCTCAACAGCGCCTCTTCCAACTTTTTCGAAGCTCGCGAACCCGTCCCACTCCCTTGCTCTACCACTTGTAAATGGGCCACAGGTGATGCCAAATACGGTTCATTATTTATTATTTATTCAATCGTTGTAAGCCATTCTATTTGTTCGCTAGTCACTCAGATTGCTCGTTTACCTGCCATCGTTTGGTGCTTTGGGGGAATTGTGTTCTGGATCGGTTAACGCAAGAGTACGGCAGCCAGATCAATCTCAGGAAAACCAAGTGGCAAACGCTAGCGCTAATGCCCAAGGTAAATTTCTTGGCGGCATTCAAGGGACGCTTTGGTTCAACAAATCTCGTAATGAATTGCAAAACCGAATCAATTCCACACCCGGTACAGCATTTGCGTCGCCAGCAATTTCGTACAACGTTAATCGTTGGAGTTTCAAAATCTTTGCTGCAACAAGTGGCAACAGTTCTTAACGAGGGAGAAGTCATGTTCAGGAAGTTTTTTAGTATTGGTCTGATCGCTGCTGCTAGTTTTGTAGGGTTATGTGACACGAGTGATGCAGGTCATCATCGACGCGGACGACACGCAGCGGGCCAGAATTGTTGTTGCGAGCAACAATCAAGTTATTCAACAATCAATTCCGGTTATTCGGGCTTCTCAGGCAATATGAACAGCGGATACGGTGGTCCTTCGTCTCAGTATTATGGCTCCAATGGTTATGGAGCAAATGACTATGGTAGTGGCAGCTACGGGAACTCTAGTGGTTATGGCCGCAGCGCGATGGGCCTTGGATTCAATGGGAACGCCGGTAGTAGAATAATTGGAAATGGCATGATCCTTGGCCGCTAGTAGTCGCGGCTTCATCAAGGGCACAACGAAAGTAATTGGGGAAGCGGTTTGCAAAGCTCGCTGAAGCCAATGTAAATCGATATTCTTCGGCCCATGGGGCCGGCGATCAGAATTGACGTCTAAAGGGCAAGTCTAAATTAATTTTTTGAATTACCAAAATGCTTAGAGGTACATGACGGGTGCCGATGGCGCATCCGCTGATCTACCGCAATCAAACGAAGGAAACGAGAACATGAGATCTTTAATTGCACTGTCGTCTCTATTTGCAATGACGTTCGTCACGGTCATAACGCCGCT
>JANLRK010000527.1:0-27300 GCA_031361585.1 Pirellula sp.
CGTTGGAGCCAGCGTCCACATTTATTTGAACCAAGGTGTGGAAGCGACTTTTCAAAGGGAATCGGACGCGTGCAAAAGCGAACCGACCGGTACGGACTCGCATGTATGGTGGTGTGGGGAGTGTGCGCGGCAACGGGCATCCTTACCCGATTTCTGGCTTATCTGTCGGTTGCTGGGCAATCGGTCGTAAGCTCTGAGGAAGCTGTTCACGCTAATCGCTTAACTCTTGCGTCGCCAGATATTTGATTTCGGTTGCATTACGAATGATGGGTAACTCATCGTGTCCTTCGTCATAAGGATTGATGTTGAATTTAAGTGGCAGCTCGCTTAACTGCTCGTCCGTATAATCCGTGTACTCGGACGGATCATTCAAAGCTGATGGTTCGGGATACCACGCATATAGTCCGACCCAAAAGCGGTTTGCCAGATAACGGCCAAATTCATCGAGTGCGAGCAGGAGACTCAACGCAAGTCAAAGCGGCCGATCGAGCAAGTTCCAGTCTACCCTGTAGCCAGCGCCAACGTCCACAGGTAATATGAACTAACTTGAGGAAGTTGCTGGGTTACTAACATTGAATAGATTGGATCATTCCAAGCATCGCTGACAGGGTTGGGCATAAAGCGTAGCTCGGCACTCCATGCGAGAAAACGGCACGGAGTGCCGAGCTACACTGGAACGCACTAGTGCGTTGCAGTAAAAATTACGACTTGAGCCAGGCTGCAGCTTGAAGTGCGTAGTAGCTCAAGACACTCGTTGCTCCAGCGCGGCGAAAAGCGAGCAGACTTTCTAAGACGCATTCCCGTTCTTGAATGGCGCCGTTTTGACTAGCGAATTTGAGCATCGCATACTCGCCCGAAACTTGGTAGGCGGCTACCGGCACATGAAACGTGTCATGTATCCTGCGAATGATGTCCAGATACGGCATGCCTGGCTTGACCATGACGATGTCGGCCCCCTCGCTCAAGTCCAACGCGACTTCCCGAAGCGCTTCATCCGTATTGGCGGGATCCATCTGGTACGTCGTCTTGTCGCCTTTACCAAGGCTATTAGCTGAACCAACTGCGTCGCGGAACGGGCCGTAGAAGGACGATGCATACTTGGCCGCGTACGACATGATCACGACATCGCAATAGTTTGCATCGTCTAGTGCTTTGCGGATCGCGCCAATACGGCCATCCATCATGTCGGACGGTGCGATCACGGTTGCGCCGGCTGCGGCTTGGTTGATCGCTTGCTTGCAAAGCACCTCGGTCGTTTCGTCGTTGGCAACGTAGCCGTCAATCAGTAGGCCATCGTGACCATGTGTCGTGTATGGGTCGAGCGCCACATCGCATACGATGCCGATAGAGGAACCGAGCTTGTCTACGATTGCCCGCGTTGCTCGACAAATGAGATTATCTGGATCGTAAGCATGTTGGCCATCTTGAGATTTTTTGTCGGGAGGCGTGACGGGAAAAATCGCAATCGACGCGATGCCGAGCGAACAGGCTTGCTCAGCTGCATGTACCAAAAGATCGACACTCATTCGCTCAACACCGGGCATGCTCGAAATAGTCTGCCTCTGGTTTTTGCCGTCGATCACAAAGATTGGCCAAATGAGATTGCCGGCAGAAAAATGCGTTTCTCGCAGCATCTCACGCAACCATGGCCAGCGGCGATTTCGCCTCATTCGTGTTTCTGGAAATGTACCGTAACCGTTGAATTCAGTCATTGGAGTTTGTTGGGTAGAAAAAAGAGTCTGGGCGGGATAAACTGCTCTTTAGAGACTCTATCCTCCCACGTATTGCAAGACGAGGTCCAACATGGTCCGATCCCTTATGAAGTATGCAGCCTATTCGTGCCTAATCTCCTTCGTAACCAGTGGAGTAGCCCTGGCAGACGATCCCAAGGGCAAAGACCAAGCCGTAGTTCGCAACACACCAAACGTTCCGAGCGGAGAAGGCTGGACATCGCTGTTTTCCGGAAAGGACTTAGAGGGCTGGACCCAACGCAACGGTTGGGCGGTCTATCGGGTCCAAGGCGATAGCATTCTGGGGACCACCTCCAAAGAAAGCCCGAATTCCTTTCTTTGCTCCAACAATGAATATTCCGATTTTGAACTACGTTTTGAAGTGAATGTCGATCCTGCTCTCAACTCAGGCGTTCAGATCCGCTCCAAGAGCATCGCAGACAAAGACAAGGGCCGCGTCCATGGGCCGCAGGTAGAAATCATGAGAGGGCCTGGCGAATCGGGTTATATTTATGGTGAAGCGACGGGTCGTGGTTGGATCTCTCCAGATCAACCTAAACACGAACATATGAAAAACAACGAATGGAATCAGTTCCATGTTCGTGCGGTTGGCACCAGGATCCAAACTTGGATCAACGGAAAACTGGTCGAGGATATTACCGATCCGCAATCGTTTTTATCAGGTTTCATTGGCCTCCAAGTACACGGTATCGGCAAAGACCAAGGTCCGTTTAGCGTCAAGTGGCGGAAAATCGAAATTCGCGACCTCTCGAAAAAATAGAGACAATTGAATCGATATGAAAACATGCTCGTACCATCTCCTTCTCGCCGGCTTCGTTTTTTGCCTGCCTTGTGTACTTGCAGGCTGCAAACCGGCGAGTGGTCCGTCAGCATTGCATGAACCCAACTACTTGTACTCGCATGCGTTGGGAATGAAGCAAGATGTCGCAATGGATCAGCCACTTTCAGATTCTCAAGATCTGCTGACGGAGTGGTTCGGGACTCTGGACGAACCAAAATTGCCTCCCCTCTTTGACGAAGATGAATACAAAAAACTTTTGTCATTGGCAAATATCGAAAAGGCGGCAGGGCCACCTGCAACTACGGTTGAACCAGGCGAGAAGGGTTTGTATCGACAACTATGCGCTTCGTGTCATGGAGATTCCGGTCAAGGAAGAGGGCCGGTGGCAGCGTCCCAGAATCCTTACCCACGCGAGTTTCGCCACGGCGTGTTCAAGTACAAGAGCACTGCGAGAAAGAACAAACCAGTCAAGGCCGATATAGCTCGAACTCTTCGCAAGGGCATGTCTGGTTCGCAGATGCCTTTGTTCAATAAACTTCCCGATGACAAGATCAATGCGTTAGTCGACTATGTGCTCTTCCTGTCGATTCGAGGTGAGTTCGAACGCAAATTGCTCTCCACTGCGGCGTATGAACTCGATTTGGAGACCGACCGAATTTACAGCGTTGCCTATAAGAAAAGCGACGACGCCCAATACAAGGAGAAGTTGAAAGGTCAGTTAGATACGGCAACGGAAATACTCACGGGCATCGCCGATGCATGGGTTGAAGCTGCCGATGGTGTAGAAGAATTTGACATGCCTGAATTTCCCATATACGGACGCGAAACGGCTGATACCAAGAAGGAACTGGACGCGTCCATCGCATTAGGTAGAAAACTCTATTTGAGCGAGGAAGCAGCTTGCGGTAAGTGCCATGGTGAATCTGCACGTGGCGACGGCAAACAGCTCCCTGACTACGACGATTGGACGAAGGACTGGACGTCCAAAATCGACATTAGCCCAACGAAGCTTGACGAGTTGTTGCCTCTGATGGCCCGCGGCGGTATGAAACCTCAACAGCTGCTACCGCGGAATATTGTTGAAGGCAAGTTTCGGGGTGGACGCGAGCCGATGGATATATACCGACGAATCCGATATGGCATCGTTGGAGCACCCATGCCAGCGGCAGCGATCATCAAATCAAGCGATGACAAAGGGATTCGCGAGGAAGACATCTGGCATATTGTGAACTACGTTCTTTCGATCGTTGAGCCAGAGGTCGTCGCCTCTAATGAAGTCACTGTCGGCAAATGAAGTCACTCTCGGCAAGAGTGACCTATGCGGCAAGAGTGACCTATCGTGGGTCACTCTTGCCGAGCTTGTCGAGAGTATCTGATGCCGATATTCTTTAGTGACGAAAAATCACGGGATAAGTGAGCCGTGATATCAATGAGGAGATCGTCACGTTCTTCGAATCACGGTGTGGAGCTTTGAATCACGGTGGTGACCTTCGAATCACGGTGGGGACCTTCGAATCACGGTGGGGACCACCGTGCCACACTTTATTCTGCCAGGGCCTTTTCGATGATGGCAATCATTTCTTTTGAATCCGGTTTGGCACTGCTCTTGAATCGGCCGACTACGTTGCCTTTTCGATCGACGACGAACTTCTCAAAGTTCCATCCGACAGGTCCTTTACCCGCTGGCTTTGTGTCCTGTTCCGTTAGGTAGGCAAACAATTCACAAGCCTTTTCTTTGCCTTCATCCTTGACATTTACTTTTTCGAGCATGTCAAAGGACACTTTGTAATTGCTTGTGCAGAATTCTCGAATCTCCTTGCTACTGCCGGCTTCCTGTCCGCCGAATTGATTGCATGGTACCCCGACAATGACCAGTCCCTTGTCTTTGTACGCTTCGTACAGGCTCTGCAGGGCCGTGTACTGAGGCGTCATGCCGCACCTGCTCGCAACGTTAACAAACACGACAACCTTGCCTTTGTGCTTGCTTAGGTCTGCAGGCTCGCCTTCGAGTGTCTTTACTTTAAACGATAGCACCTTTGGCAAATCGCTTTTGCCCGTGTCTGCAGCTTGAGCTGAAGAAGTAGATGAAAGCGGATTCCCCGCATAGCTGGAAACAATTGCCATGGCTGCAATCCCTGCCAAAAGAGTTTTTCGATACATCGACATTAAATAGTCCTCAATAAGGGGAGGTGGGGAACGATCTTGGAGCGTAGTAAACACGTTAACAATGTTTCGCCATTGTACCGATAGGTCAAGCCTGCGTGGGCTAGGGTAGAATCGATATCCCAACAGAAACCTTCTTGCGTTTCTGACGTCATCGTTTGGCCATATTGCTTGTTTTGACTTTTTTTACTTCTGAACAGTTGGGGCAACTGTTCTACTATAAAACAGGGACAACTGCTCTACATTGGAATGACTTCGCCTCGGATGAGATCCTCGAACGTCTCTCTAGTTCGAATGCAATGCAGGTTTCCATTTTCGAGCAGCACCTCCGGCACTCGGTAACGACCGTTGTAATTGCTTGCCATGACGAATCCATAGGCCCCTGCAACTTCCAAGATCAAGTAGTCGCCTACCGATGCCGCAGGTAGCGATCTTTTGGCAACAAATCCACCTTCTTCCTGAGTAAATATATCGCCTGATTCGCACAATGGTCCGCCGACAACGACGTCGACCATTTGTTTTGAGACGCGTCCGTTGCGATGACAGATCGAGATCGGATGGTAAGCCCCATAAAGTATTGGTCTGGCTAAATCGTTGAAGCCGGCATCGAGAAGATAAAACGTATTCTCGCCCATCGATTTGACGGCTCGAATCTCAGCAATCAAGAAGCCGCTTTCGGCGACCAGGTATCGACCTGGTTCGATCTCCAAACTCAATGGATGGCCAAAGGATTTCTCAAGGCGCTTGCGTGTCGCGTCCCATAGCGAATAGTATTGGTCCAAATCCACGTAGGTTTGTCCGGCACGGTAAGGCACGGGCAGTCCGCCTCCCGCGCTGATTGTGGTCAGTGTACGCCCAACTTGAAGAGCAATGCTTTCCAAGGCGGTGCAAACCTGAGACAGGTGTTCAAGATCGGTGCCCGAACCAATATGCATATGCAGGCCTGTTACGGCGACGTTGTACAAGTCCGCTTTGCGCAGGCATTCGACGACATCTTCATGCCATATGCCATGCTTGGATTGCGGGCCGCCCGTATTGGTCTTTTGGCTATGTCCGTGTCCAAAGCCTGGATTGATCCGCAAGGTAACACTCGCGCCAGGCACTGCATTACCCAATTGTTCGATCATATCAGGCGAACCGCAGTTAACATGCAGCCCCAGTTCTTTGACTAACGCTAGTGCTTCGCGATCGAAAACGTCGGCGGTAAATACGATTCCCTGCGAGGCAAAGCCTGCAGCAAGTGCGCGCCTGACTTCGCCAACGCTTACCGCATCAACCACTACCCCCAATTTCATCAGTCGATTAAGGATGCCAATGTTGGAGCAGGCTTTTTGGGCATATCGAATGACATCGAATGCGGCCAGGTCACGAACCCGCTCCTCGATGGTTGCCATATCGTAAACGTAAGCTGGGGTGCCGAACTTGCTGACAATTTCACTGATCGGGATCCCTGCGATCTCGTTGCGGATGGTTTCAAAGGTCTTGGTTGCAATTGCCATGTTTCAAAAAGTGCGAATGTGAATAAATGGAAAATCTAAGGTTGCTGTTTCGCACTGACGTCACGGCTCGGAGAGCCGTGCTACACAATGCGAGTGAATGGAGAATCTAAGGTTGCTGTTTCTTTGCCCTAACGGATCTCGAATACTTTTCGAGAAACTTTCGTTCCTTGGGCGACAGCGCATCTTGTCCGAATTCATGGATCTTTGCCAGGATTCTATCCGCTTCGTCGGCGTCTTGAGGGCTGGTGGATGCCGACTCGTTATGAATCTTGAGTTTCGGTCCAGCATGCCTTCGCATCCATCGACGCCAAGCTCCCTTCAAATCGCCCATGAAGCGAAAGCTAAGGCCGAGGTAAAAATAGGCTGCGGCGCAGAGTATGCCGGTGAGATGAACATCGGTCGCGATGCCCGTCGGACTGGATGCGAGATTCATTAATACGAGCAAAATCCCTAAGACCCAGGCTGGAACAGGAAAGACTAGCAGATATACACGAGAAGTCGGAAAATTGAAAACGAAAAGCATCTCGATGCAAAGCACAGCTCCAGACGCTCCCAACAACCGTCCATTTGTGCCCATCGCGAATTCCTTGAGGAGCCAGACCAAACCGCATATCACCACGGAGATCAAGTAGATCCGATAGAACTCCATCTTTCCGTAACGCTCCTCCACGGAACGTCCCAGGAAATACAGACCAAGCATGTTGAAAAGCAAATGCGAGATCCCGGTGCCATCGTGGCAGAAACCATACGAAACAATGTGCCACCACATGATTGGCTGTTTCAGATCCGCGTCGGACAACAGCAGCAGCTCGTTCACAGTACCTTGATTCAGCGGGGTGATACCCTTGCTCAACAAAGCGTTTGCCACGAAGACAACTACATTGATGATAATCAACGTGCTGACTGCCGAGCGCTGGTCCCAGTTGGGGCGAAGATCCAGTTCGTTTTCTTCGCGATAGTAATTTCGATCGTAGATTCCCATCTACATCAACTTACCCGAGTTGCTCATTCTTGAGAATCTGGATTTTCCAAAGTCGGAGCTCGCTTCTGCAATTCTTCGCTTTTGACCTCGCCCGCTTTGGCGGCTTCAGCTTTTTCGGGTGCTTCGGCTTTGGGTGCTTCGGCTTTCACATCCTCAGTCTTGGCAGGTGCTGACGGATTTTTGTTGGCAATGGCGAGGGGTTCGATAGTAGTCATTTCTTCGCCTCGACTCTCCGCTTCCAATAGCGCTTTGGCTCTCTTGTTGATGGCGTCGATCTTTTCGTCCCCATCCAAACCGCGAGTACTATCTTCTTTTAGTTGGCGATAGTCCAGGATGTCGTACAAAACGAAGGTTTCGTCTAAGTCTTCCTCGACTAATCGTTTGTATCTACCGACCGATTTAATAACGTCATCACCCACCTCTTCCGAAATCATGGCTGGATAACGAGCGAATACCTGAGCCCATCGCGTCCAAGCTTTTTCGTAAGATTCTAGAGCACCCTTCACGTCCGCTTGGTTAATGAATTGGTCCGCTTCGAACATCAATCGACGAGCTTCGAGCATGTCATCGCGTTGTTCTGCTTTGGCTCTATCCTCCCAATACCCATAGTTTACCTGCCCCCGGTAGGAATCGGTCTCGCGTGCGAATTCCTTTAAGAAAGCGATCTTTCGTCCGAGTTCAACACCTTCGAGTTGCAAATTTGCGGGCAATTGTGAAGCTATTTGTTGAGGGTTGGGAACCAGCCGAGACGAAACGTTTTCGAATACGACATCTTCTTGCGGGGTGCGTTCGTGCGCCGGCTTGTCAAGAACTACCAACATTGTCGAAGGAAAACCTTTGCGCAGCGACTCGATCGCTTTTTCCTTTGCGCCGACTGTGATTTCTTCAAATCTATTTTGAAGCGACTCGATTTCAGCATATGCAAGCTTATTGCTCAGTAGGGTTAGATCTCTACTTTGACGGTACTGGTAAAGAGATTTCGTGCCGAACACTGCCCACTCGATTCCAGCTTGTTTCCAAGCAAACTGAGCGCTCGAGTCAAGAATGCCCTCGGATTCGATGGCTTCTGCGTAGTACATTTGCCAAAGTGGGCCATAGCTCAAAAGCAAGTGTGGCGACTTTTTGATACTCGCTCCTGCTTCATATAGAGCAACGGCTTGTTCGAACCATAACTTGCCGGTTAACCAGTTGTCTGGGCGCTGATCGTAGCCCAAAGCGCTCGTTTCAATTCCTGATAGGCCTTGATCTCGTAAGTATTTGTGGAATTCTATGTCTTTGGAATATAGTGCGCGATACTGAACGTGTTCATCTGCCTTGCCTAATTTGTTTCCCAAGTAATGACCCAAGTCGTATTGCAGAATCGGTTTTCTGTCGTTGTATTTCGTACCTCGAATCAAATAGTCGACCCCTTTTTTGATCCATTCGTACCGTTGTCGATAGTCCTCGAACTCCGGGGCAACGTTGTAGCTCAAATTATGGGCCTGGTGCTGCCAAACACTGATAAAGTGGGGTTGAAGCAAGGCGATCTGGTTTAGGGTCGCAGAGAATCGGTCAAAGTACTTTTCCTCTTTGTAGTAATCTGCCCTCAACCAAAGTATTGTGGCCGCAATCCCCTTCATTCCAAGCGATGCCAAACGCATACTCTCGCTCGTGGGGTCTAATTTGCCTAGATTGGCTTGACCCATTTTGTACTTTGTCCGAAGCTGCCCAATCATCCCACTCTTCGGACTACCCAGCGCGAACAAGGGACCAAGCAATAGGACAATTCCCGCAATATATGCAATTTTCCGAAACAAACTGTTCTTATTCATGCTGCCATTTCTCGCGTCTTTAAGAAGAAGTAGCTAATAATTCCGGTCATTAAGAAATACCCAGCACAAATCGTTAAATGCCTGGACAAAAGACCTTCGAACAAGTTAACTCCATAGGCAACGAAGTCTGCTGTTCCGAGTTGAATAAAGTTGGGAATGGCTCTCGACAGGGTTTGCACACAAATCAAGATGCCTTGATCGACTACTCGAATCGACTTTTCTAGCGTTGTATTTCCCAAGTCAAGTTCCGTGCCTGAGCCACTTTGAAGCGGCATTCGAACGAGCGCTTCGACCGGTCCACCACCTTGTATTGTGCCCTTGACTATGTCATCGACAAAGAAACCAAAGAAGCCCAAGACGATGACGGAAATGGTTGCAACGATAGCCACGGGTCCCGAAAGAAATGTTGAAAACATCACGCCGAAACATATAACAATCACCATCTGCAACCAAATACTGATATAGCCCTTAATGAAATTCAGCCAAAAAGGTTTGGGATTGGCTCTGAAGTACAAGTCTGCAGCCGCCATGCCTAGATATTGACTCTTGTCTTGGCAACGAATCATGACCTCGAATTTGCCTTCCGGTGCGATATCCTTAAAGAAGTCCAATTGCGTGGGTTCGCCTTTTCGAAATCCTTTAAGCCCTGTGGTTGGGATCGATCGTTGATCCACTTGGAACTCCTTCACTTTGAAGGGGATTCGCTCGCTCTCGACAGTTCCATCTAGGCTTCGGAATATCACAACTCCGCCAACCGGTGTAACGATATCTCCTTTGTAGGTCCGGAATGCGGAAATGGTCATGTCGTAGTTCAATTCGCTTCCAAAACTGGAGGCGTTTAAACCTTTGAAAGTCCAAATCGCGCTGGAGAGCGAGTCTCCCTCAATGTACTTCTGATACTCGGACATGTATCCGACATTCATGCCGGTAGTCTCTTCGCCGTCTCGACCGGTAAATCGCAAGAGCCCATAAATTGGTACTCGAGCTTCCAAGTCGCCCATCGATTGGCCAACGACGATTTTGTCCCCTTCTTTCGTAACGATGTGCCTATGACCTTTGGTTTCGTTCGTATACCCCTCACCTGAATCATCTAGAGTGAAGGTGTGCGAATGAAACTGCTGATTGGTAGTGACCCCTGAACGACCATTGGCAGCTATCTCGAGCGCTTCGTGCTTGTGATCTACCCCGCGAACAACGAACAAATAGCTCATTGCCCCGAGTAGCAGAAGAATCATGGTTCCAACCGCCGAGAAACCAACCACTCGTCCCAAAAAAATCTCCGTTGGACGGACCGGTTTGGTCACAATCGTGTAGATGATTTTGCTCTTGATGTCGCTGGGTAGACTAAAGCAACTCAGAAACAACCCGAGCAAAATTACCATGTAATTCGTGGTTGTCAGAACGAACGAAATATAGAGCCTCGCCGGGTATTGAGCTTGTGGATCCAAATACCAACCAGCAAACATGATTGCAACGATAAATACCGCCACTACCACCAGCACTTTTTTTCGTATCGCTTCTTTCATTGCTAGTCGAGCGATAGCTCCCACTCGACGAACGGAGGTTTGCGGGATATCGACTGCAAACAGTTCACGTATAAGCTTTGAAACATGCAAAAAACCTTCGGTCGGACCGTGCTTAAGCAAGGCAACAACGAACCCTAACACGAACCCAACAATGGCTAACACCAACACCAACAAGAAGCCCTGAACCAGGGCAAAATGTTCAAACAGCCATTCAAAGTAAGTCCAAAATTGATCTGGTTGTAAACGCATGTTTCCTAAATTTCCCTTTCAACGATCTCGGTTTTTCGAATGTTCCGGCGGATACTTATCATTTGTTAAGCACCACTACCGCGACGCCCTGGACGTTGATCGCTTTCACGAACAATATCGAGGAACAGTTCTTCCATCGTTGTGGTTGGGTTGTCCATTCGCAGCATTTCGCCGCTCGAACGAGCGATCAATTCCTTAATCTCCTGCTTGGTCTTTTCATCCAATCCCTTGGCGTGTATTTGGGTCACATCCTGGACCTTCAACAAGCTGTCGACTCGGCCAAGTTCCTTCAATTCACCTTGATGCAAAATAGCCACTCGATCACAAACATCTTGCACATCTGCCAATTGGTGCGAGCAAAGAAGGATGGTCTTGCCTTGGTCGCGAAGACGCAGAATCAAGTCCTTCATTTCGCGAGTTCCAATTGGGTCCAAGCCAGTCGTTGGCTCATCCAATACTAAGAACTCAGGCTCATTGATCAACGCCTGCGCCAAACCTATGCGGCGCGTCATCCCCTTGGAATACTCCTTGAGCTGGCGGCGCCTTGCCCGCTGAAGCCCAACCATTTGAATCAACTGCTCGCTTCGTTCTCGTCGCACCTTTGCGGGCATATCAAATAAACGTCCGTAGAAATCCAGGGTCTCTTCGGCGTTCAAAAACTTGTACAGGTAGGATTCTTCCGGCAGGTAACCGATGCGTTCATTCTTAGCGACGTCGGTCGCATCCTTGCCGAACACGAATGCCCTGCCAGACGTCGGGAAAAGCAGTCCCAGCATAAGCTTGATCGTCGTAGATTTGCCCGATCCGTTGGGCCCCAGCAATCCAAAGATCTCGCCACGGCGGACCTCAATATCCAACGCCTTTAACGCATTTACCTTTTTGCGGCCCCAGAAATCTCGGTAGATTTTCCCAAGGTTTCTTGTTTCTACAATCACATTGGTGGGATCCGTTGAACTTACGGACGTTGCTGTTGGTGCCGTTGTCGTTGCCATAGGTAGGTTCGATAAAGCGAAGAGCAGACCGAAAAACTGCGGTCGCCTAGGAGCAAAAGGTATGATTAAGATGTCTAATTGACGGTTAAGGGACGCGTACGACGCCGAATTCCCTTAACCATTCTGCGGGCCATTACGCCAAATCGATCCTATCGGTTCAATGCAAACGAGGCCCAAATCCAAGTGGAAGGTTCGCCATCCTGCCACCCAAAAAATCGCAAAAGTTGAGTAGGCGAATCGTCAAGCGAGCACTATAAATCCGAAACAATCGCTCGGCAAGCGACTGTACCCCTCCCACAACCCCTTTGTCGCCAAATAAACTAGTGCTCTGTCCAGTGTTCTCTTTCAAAAACGAAAAAGCTCCTGAAACCGATGGATCGGCTTGACCAAAACTACATCAACGCGATCCGTTTCCTTTACGAACGCATCAATTACGAGAAAACCGTCGACCGTCCATACGATAAACGGGCCTATCGCTTGGCCCGGATGGCGTTTCTTCTGGAACAACTCGGAGATCCCCACTTAGCCGCTCCAGTAATCCATGTTGCAGGAACAAAGGGAAAGGGGTCGGTCTCTTGGTTGATCGCTGAAACCCTACGTCGCTCCGGCCTTTGCGTGGGTTTGTACACCTCCCCTCATTTACTTTATCTGGAGGAGAGGTTTTTGGTTGATAGCCGACCGTGTTTGCCATCCGAACTTACAGAATACATCGAGAATTTGAAAGCCGCAGAAGCTGCGACTGCAAGAACGTCACATGGTTCTCCAACATTTTTCGAAATGACCACGGCGTTGGCATGGACACTCTTCGCCGCCAGAAAGACGGACGTCAACGTGATCGAAGTCGGCCTGGGAGGAAGACTGGATAGTACGAACGTTTGTCAGAGTACCTTGGCCGTCATCACCTCGATCAGCTTCGATCACCAACAACAGCTGGGACATACGATCCCCCTCATAGCGGCGGAAAAAGCCGGCATCATTAAACCTCGGGTCCCGGTTATCAGCGGAGCAAAAGACCCAGAGGCGCAAGCCGTGATTCGAAGCCGCTGCCAGGAGATGGGCTCTGAACTTTGGGAACTCGGAGTCGATTTCGGTTCAGTTGTTCGTACGCACCCATTGTTGATCGACGCACGCGACCATGCATCTTGCCCGGTTTCCAGCCGAATGGATTTTGTTCCGATGAACCAAATGTTAGCCTTACCCGAATTTCATGATATTGCGCTCCGCATGCCCGGCAAACATCAATCGGAGAACGCTGCCATAGCCATTGCTGTATGGCATCGATTGAACGCAGATGGATGGTCTCTGCCTCGGGCGGCCCTTGTCGATTCCCTGGCCCAGACACAGCTGAGTTGTCGCGTCGAATTGGTCAACAAGTCACCCGCTGTAGTCATCGATACGTCCCATAACGTAGCCTCGATTGGGGCTTTGTTGGTCGCCTTGAACGACCATTTCGAGCCAGCCAAAAAGACGATTGTGTTTGCCTGTTCGAAGGACAAAGAATATGAAAAAATGCTGGATCAACTCTTGCATTTCGCGGATCGATTGATTCTGACTCAATTTCACAACAACCCTCGGGCGGTTCCTGTTGAACGTCTCCAAGAAATAGCGAAAGAAAAGGCAAAGACTGCTTCAACCGTCGAAATCCTTGCGTCTCCAACGAGTAAAATCGCAGTAGAATACGCGTGTCGCACCTCTGTCCCGAGAGAAGTGATTTGCGTTACAGGCTCCTTTTTCTTAGCAGCAGAGACTAGACCGATGTTTTCGGACGATTCGGTCCAAGGGTCTCACAAGGAATAACAAATGGATCGCTCAGTCAAGGCGGAAAACAAATCGCTGTCGCTCGCAGCAAAAGCCAAGAACAGCCACGTTCGTAATCCCGATGGAGCATGGATCTTTCTGTTGTCTCGAGACGAATGGAGCCACTTGAAACTGACCGATTCGGCCGGCTACGAGTACTTGGACGTAGCCGTTGTTCCCCTGTTTCCAATCTCCGCAAGCAAACAATGGGTTTCCATTGTCAGCTTCGAGGGTGAAGAAATCGCTTGTCTGGATTCGATGCTAGGGCTTTCGATAAGCAACGTGGCTTTGTTAGAGGAGGAGCTAGCACTTCGAGAGTTCGTGCCAATCATCGAAAAAGTTGTTAGCGTTTCGGGTATCATGGAGCCATGTGAGTGGTTCGTTGAAACCAACCATGGCCCAACCAACTTTGTCCTCAAAACCGAAGAAGACGTTCGACGAATCTCGGCCAAGGCCGTCAATATTATCGACGCCAATGGCATAAGATACCGCGTCGATGATATTAAGAAATTGGACAAACGCTCTCGATCGTTTGTGGAATGGTATGTGTAGGCATCGAACGTGCAGTTGATGCCTGGTCAGACTCTATCGTAAGACCTCAAACTGCAACACTTCACCACTTCACGTAACCAATACAAGATTCTCGAAATGATTCGATTCCTTACTCTTATGGTGTTGTTAACTCATTCGATCTCAGCTAATTCGGACGAGTTAATCGAACTTGAGTATGCTCCTGGTCCGGTGGCTAATCCACTGAAGGGATTGGTGCCGTATGCGAGTGGCACCAATGTTCATTTCCCGCATTCGATGGAGTTTAACTATATCGGTTTTGCAAAGTTGATGAAGGGATACGACGAATTCGACTGGCGTCCGATGGAGAAACTGCTGAACGAGATCTCGGGTAGAGGGCATCAGGCGGTATTTCGGATTTATTTGGAGTATCCTGCGAAAACCGATGGCATCCCGTCCTTCCTGCTTTCAGATGGTCTGAAGGTTTACAAGTACCTCAACACAAACACTCAACCCTCTCCACCTGCCAAAGTGGAAACGCCGGATTATGAAGACACGAACCTTCGACGGGCATTGAAAAATTTTGTCGCTGCATTAGGAATGAAGTACGACGGAGACCCTCGGATCGGCTTCATCACCGCTGGATTGCTCGGCACGTGGGGTGAATGGCATACGTATCCAAGGGGAGAATTGTTCGCGTCGAAGACCGTGCAGACGGAGGTCATGGATGCATACGAATCGGCGTTCCAGGTGACACCGGTCCTGCTCCGTTATCCTGCGGGAGAAGACACTTGGGGCAAAGCATCGAATGCCAGTCGACCTTTCGGCTATCATGATGATTCGTTCGCCTGGGCAACGCTCGAAACCGGCGAAAAGGATGATGACTGGTTCTACATGCCTGCCTTGAAACAAGCTGGTCTATTGGCGACGGACAAATGGAAGGCTCAACCGATAGGAGGTGAGATCCGACCTGAAGCTTGGGGCAAGGTATTCGACGCAGATCCGGGTGACAAGCGTATTCAGAATTTCCGACAGTGCGTCGATCAAACGCATGCTTCATGGCTCATGGACAGTGGAATGTTCAAAAAGAAGGCCGGGATAGAACGACAGCAGAGAGCCGAACTGGAAGTGCGGCGAATGGGCTATGAATTCTATGTGCCCTCGGTCAACTACTCGACAGATAACAACAAGCTGACGATGCAACTTAAGTTGCAGAACCGAGGGGTGGCGCCGTTCTACTACGATTGGAAAGCCGAGTATGGGATGATCGCGAACGGTAAGGTCAACAAAATAAACGTCTCCACGGGCAGACTCAAAGGACTACTTCCTGGTGATCCGCCTCGCGTGTGGAGCGACACGATTGACATATCCGATTTACCGAAGGGAAAGTATACGCTGGCCTTGCGAATTCCCAACCCTTTGCCAAATGGCCTGCCTCTTCGGTTTGCTAACGCCACACAGGACCGCGACCTCGACGGATGGATGTCCTTGGTGAACGTCGAGCGATAGTTTGGATGCCGATTGTCTCCAGGCAGAACTTGGGAGCCGCGGAGCGACAAAAGGATACCCTTGACGTACTCCGATTTTATTTGCACGATGACGTTTCCGTCAAATTCGCAAAACAAAGGATCGCTCAGCGACACGCTACTTTGATCAAACAGTGGTTTACGGAATATTCACTCGCCTCGGAACGGACTCCCACTGTCTTACGGGTTGCCGTTCAAAGCGCCGAGTTGATTTGTTCTTTGGTCGGAATTTATTCCAATGGAACTACGGTAGGAACTTGCCGAGATCAATCTACAACCTTCCGTGTGTTTGCGGGGTTTTTGTTAGGTGGTCGTGCGATAGGATGCGAATGCCGTGAGTCCCGGGGGAAATCTGCTTGCCGACATACGACCGCCTTTCTTTCGTTCCTTCTCGAAAACTTAGCCAACCTCGATTCCGAATTGCGACGTCGTGTGGTTGATGGGGATTTCGATTCCGGTGAGCCAGACTACGATTCTTTTAAGCCTAGTCTATACCAACTAGAACTTGACGCGCTGGATCGCGTGATAGAAAAACGCACGCGTTGCATCGAGCCGCCGGCCGACGAACTCAGTTTGCGCCTCGACGCGACTACGGCTAGAGTGGCTTGGAATTTCACGCTGGACGAAGGTAGGTTGCTTGTAAAGTCGTGGCAGCAATCGCAAAGTAGCAACAAAGAGAGTTGGGTCAAAGGACGACCTCTATCCCTCCCAATCCAATGGTCTCCTCAGCTCCTTTTCACAGGTGCAGATATGGAGGTTCAGCGTCTGGCGATGATCGATACGGAGGAGACTGACCCCGTCGCGGTTGCATTGCTGCTCGTCCAACAATCCAACGCTCTATTCGAAGGAAAACCAATTGCGCTCTCTGGGATCGAGATCCTGCTTGAGCTTCGTCGCGCCGACGAACGCATTGCAATTCGCCCGGTCGGATGGAAGCCCGAGCATATGTTGTTTCTCTCGGACCTGGGCGGAATAGTAATTATGCCGAACGAAGGTCTGATGCACGTTTTTAGACTGACGCGGGAACAATCCGAAATCATGCGAGGGCTCGACTGGATGCGAGAGCTACCATGCGACCCATATGAACCGGCTCTGTTAGATCGAGCCAAATTCCTTCAGACGCTGCTGAATCTTCGATTGCCGGATGATGTGGCGGGGGAAGTGATTCCCGAATCAATTCGAATTGCTCTCTTGCTAAGATCGCATAGCGACGGACAGCTTGACTACGGTTTTCGTATTCGCGACTCCGACGGTCATTTGCGGCGGCCGGGAATCGGCCCCAGCGTGCGTTCAAGTCGAATTGCCAATAGGCCTGTGCAGTGGTTGCGCTCCAGCGCTGCTGAACATCAAGCCGTCGCAGACCGGGCTAGTCGTTTAGGACTAGACAGTACACAGGTCGAGGGCAAAGTCGAAACTCTCGATGAATCCTTGCGGTTGATCGAAGCCCTGCAGGTGCTTGAAAACGACATGGAGTTGTTGTGGGAGAAAGGGGCCGAAACTCGACTCGTGATGGCGGGAACTCTCAAAACGGAGAACCTTCGAGTCGAAGTTATCCAAAAGCGAGATTGGTTTCAACTCGAGGGTTCGTGCAAGCTAGGTGAGGAGTCGATCGCTATCGCTAAGCTGATGGAGAGTCTGTCAAATCCTAGCTTACATAGCGAACTTGGAGAATATATACGCATTGAAGAGGTCGGTTGGATACGTGTGGCCGAGCATTTGAGGATGGTATTGCAAAGATTGCGTGATCAACTCAATGAGCAGGACGGAAGTTTGCAATTCGATGATACGTCGACTGCGGGGCTACGTTCACTTCAAGACGAGGTGACCATCGAACCGAGCCAGGCTTGGCAGAATTGCTTAAGTCGATTGAACGATGCCGAACTGCTTGACCCGGTCCTACCCGTTGGGTTGCAAGCATCGCTGCGAAGCTATCAACTGGAGGGGTTCAAGTGGTTGCGGCGCTTGGCCGAGCTTGGAACAGGCGCGATCCTGGCTGACGACATGGGCTTGGGCAAGACGGTTCAGACGCTCGCACTGGTACTCGATCGAGCGTCGCTTGGTCCAACATTAGTTATCGCACCGACCTCCGTGGGATTCAATTGGATGCGAGAAACCACCAAATTTGCGCCTGGGCTTGAAACGATTTTGTATCGCGAATCGGAGCGCAGCGAAGTGCTTGAATCCGCGGCAGCCAATCAAGTGGTTGTTTGTACCTATGGTCTGGCGCTTCGCGACGCCGAAAAACTGGAAAAGGTACAGTGGGCTACCATGGTGCTCGACGAAGCACAAGCGATCAAGAATAGTCGGGGCAAGACATCTCAGGCCATTCGCAAATTCAAAGCGAGTTGGTCCGTCGCGCTCACCGGTACTCCTGTCGAGAATCATTTGGGGGAGTTGTGGAGCATCTTTCACGTGGTCGCACCCGGCTTGCTTGGAAGTTGGCCGCAGTTCCGCTTACGCTTTGCTGGTCCTATAGAAAATCACAACGACGAACAGCGACGTTACGCGTTGCGGCAGCGAATCCAGCCCTTCGTACTGCGACGCACCAAGCAGGAGGTGCTCAAGGATCTACCCTCTCGAACGGAGATGAATGTTTACGTCGTCCTTAGCGAACCGGAACGAGCCATCTACGATCGCATTCGACTCTCCATTCTTGGTGAAGTCGACAAAGTCGCTAAGATTCCAGACATCACAGACCTTCGATTCAAGTTGCTTGCGCTCATTACGCGTTTGAGGCAAGTTGCATGCCACCCAGGCTTGGTACATGAATCCTGGCTCGAACCCTCGGCGAAGCTGATTCAATTGCGAGAAACTTTATTGGAACTTCGCGAGGAGGGCCATCGCGTATTGATCTTCAGCCAGTTCACAAAGCACTTAGCTTTGATTCGCGCAATGCTAGATTCGGAAGGCATATCGTATCAGTACCTAGATGGTTCTACACCTGCGGAAGAACGGCAAGTGCAAGTGGATCAATTTCAAAATGGGGATGCGATTGCTTTTCTTATTTCACTCAAAGCGGGCGGTACCGGCTTGAATTTGACAGCAGCAGACTACGTGATCCATATGGATCCCTGGTGGAATCCTGCGGTGGAGAACCAAGCGACAGATCGAGCGCATCGCATTGGGCAAATGAGACCTGTGATGGTTTATCGAATCATTGCCAAAGATACGATCGAGGAAGAAATCCTGAAGCTGCATGAAACCAAACGCGACCTAGCCTCTGCCGTCTTGTCCGGAGCTGAGAGCGCGGGCAAATTGTCGACGGCTGACCTGATGAAGCTGATTCGCGGACAATGACCGACGTAGGTCGCACCTGCCGGGCCTGCCGGGTGCGACAATGCAAACGGTAGGTCGCATCTGCCGGGTGCGACTGGGGATTCGGTAGGTCGTACCTGCCGCACCTGCCGGGTGCGAAAATACATAGTTTGCAGTTGTAACCTTCAGCGTAAAGTCACTCTCGGCAAGAGTGACCTACTTAAAATAACGACAATGCTGCAATGGTTGTGGAGGATACTTGGGCCAGGTATCCGGTGTGTCAATGGATTGGCAAAGCATAAAGACGGAGCCTTTCCCCGAGACGACCGTCCGATGGCTCTCACACTGCAAACAGATGGAGCGAGCTAAGAGGGGGGCCAATGCCGCAAGTGCGTCCGTTGCTTTGGCTTTGCTTACCTGGAAATCATTTGGCTCTATCATGAGGTGCTGTTGAGTGTGCGGAGTACCCTAGGCAACGGGAAGTACACTTTTTCTTCTCGCACTTCCTGCTCTTCTACCGTCGCATCGAATCGGTCCTTGAGCCATTGGATGGTGTTTTGCACAACCAGTTCGGGAGCGCTGGCCCCGGCTGTGATCAAAACCGTTTCAACACCATAAAAATCCGCTTCCTTGAGATCCTGCGGACCGTCTACGAGGTAGGCTGGACGATCGAATTCCTGTGCAAGTTCTCGTAGTCGCTGTGAGTTGCTGCTATTTTGACTCCCAAGAACGATGACGGCATCTGCTTGCTGGCATAGTATCTTCACGGCTTCCTGCCGGTTCTGAGTTGCATAGCAGATATCCTCCTTGGGCGGTCCGACAATCCATGGGAATCGCTCTTTGAGTCGGCTGATGATTCGATTCGCATCGTCTACGCTCAAGGTCGTCTGTGTTAGGTAAGCCAGCTTAGAGTCCGAATCCAGCACCAATGCCTCGACGTCGTTAACGTCTTCGACTAGGAGTATGGCTTCGGGCGCCTCGCCCATCGTTCCGATGACTTCATCGTGCCCCTCGTGCCCAATGAGGACAATTGTGTAGTGTTCCTTTGCAAATTTAATCGCCTCCAAGTGCACCTTAGTAACTAGAGGGCAGGTTGCATCAATGGCGTTCAGTCGACGTTCCTTGGCGATACGCCGAATTTCCGGCGAGACGCCATGAGCCGAGAATAGTACCGTTGAATCGCTCGGAATTTCATTGAGGGAATTTACAAAAACAGCACCTTTGCCTTGAAAGGATTGGACGACATGTTGGTTGTGCACAATCTCGTGATAGACGTAGATAGGCGCGCCAAAGTGTTTGAGAGCGAGATCGAGGCTTTGAACGGCCATATTGACGCCGGCGCAAAATCCGCGGGGAGCTGCAAGAATTATTTTCATAAGGCACGAGGTCAGTGTAGGCTCTGAGAATTTGTCGTTATGATAGCGGCATGTCATCCCCAAGCGAAGCCGTTTTTACTTCCAAACACCCCTTGAGGGCTGGCGGAAACATAGTTATTGGGGACCTGCAGCTGTACGGACCGAAGGCCACCAAACCTCCAATGGAGGTGGAGCTTGCAAAAAAGTACTGCAAATCACTTGCCCGTCGGCACTACGAAAATTTTTCTGTGGCGAGTTTGCTCGTACCGGCCTTGATCCGACAAGATTTTTACAATATTTACGCTTACTGTAGATGGTCCGATGATTTGGCTGATGAAATTGCCTATGCCGCAGATTCGCTTCAGCTACTAAAATGGTGGCGATCTGAGTTGCACGATTGCTTTTCGGGGAGGGCAAAACACCCTGTATTCGTCGCGCTCAAGGAGACGATTGTTAAGCATTCGCTATCGATCGAGAACTTCGAACACTTACTCGATGCATTCGTTCAAGATCAAAGCGTGACACGTTATCATTCTCAACTGGAAGTTCTCGAATATTGCCGCGGGAGTGCCAACCCTGTTGGCCGAATCCTCTTGCAACTTGCCCGCGTCAACGACGCAAAGGCGATGACGCTCAGCGATCGCATTTGCTCGGGGTTGCAAATCGCCAATTTCTGCCAAGACATTCGTCAAGACGCGCTCAAAGGGCGAGTCTACTTGCCTAAGGACCTATGGAAACGATTTGAAGTCACGGAATCGGAGATCTTGGCTGGCAAAGCATCCGACAATCTACGCTTGGCTGTGAAAGTTTGGGTCGATTTGGCTCGAACCTACTTGGTGAGTGGACTACCATTGGTTCAACTAACTCCACGTTGGATGGCCCGTGACATCCAGCTTTTCGCGCGTGGGGGATTGACTATCCTCGACAATATTTCCCGCGCCAATTTCAATGTGTGGGATCGGCCCATCGAAGTCTCCAAACGACAGAAGTTAGAGTTGCTTTTCAGAGCGATCGTGTTACCTCGCTCCATCCAAGTTGCTGAACTCGCGAGTGTGCGGGATTTTCATTCGGTATGACCATTGCCCTTTCCGATTCTTATGCTCAATGCGAGCATATCGCGCGCTCTAGTGGTTCAAGTTTTTATCGATCGTTTGCGCTGCTTGGACGAGATAGACGAAATGCGATAACGGCCCTCTATGCTTTTGCGAGGCTTGCGGACGATGCAACCGATGATGCAATCAACGAAGGGATGCAGGAGAGCGAATCGTGGTCCGCGTGGTCCGCACCCTCGTGGCATGAATGGCTTGATTCACTTTCCTTGGAAAAACTGCAATCGGTTTCAGTACCATCTTGTTTAGCTACCATTCGTATGGCATTGGCGGAATCCGTTTCGAAGTTCGCGATTCCCATCGAAACACTTCATGACATCGTTCGAGGAGTTGACTCCGACGTTGGGCGGCAATTGCCCGATGTTGCTCCGCAGACCCGAACTCGGCTGGAAGCACACCCGCCGATTCGTATGAAAAATTGGGAAGAAACTTCAACGTATTGCTACCGCGTCGCGTCGAGCGTTGGTATCGCATGCTTGTCTATTTGGGCAAAAAATATCGGTGAGCCGCCAACACCATCGTCCATACAAGCCGCCGCGAATTGCGGCGTAGCATTTCAGATGACGAACATCCTGCGTGATATTGCTGAGGACAGTCAACGCAATCGAATCTATTTACCCCAAGATGAATTAGCTCGGAACGGGATCGATTCGGAACGTTGGCTCGGATTGCAAAAATCCCCAACGGTTTTCGCCCTCAACGAAATGGGTGATTGGCGGGGACTGATTCGAGTGCAACTCGAGCGGACCAAAGCGCTGTATGAAAGGGGCTGGCAAGTTGCAAACTCCTTGTCTCTCGACGGGCAGCGTATGTTTTCCCTGATGTGGCATTCGTATCGCCAGCTTCTTGCGACAATCGAAAAGAAGCCTGAAATGATTTGGCAATCGCGTTTGCAATTGACCAGGCTGGAGAAGTCTAAGCTTGTCTTCGAACATTTTTTTACACCGTCATTTCAGCGACTGCTGGCTGCCAAAAAAGGTTCGCTAGAAAGTTCTGTAGGCAACGCTCGATTCGCGTGGCCAACGGGCGGGCCTCGCATTGCAGTTGTTGGCGCAGGACTCGCTGGCATCAACGCCGGACTGCAGCTTGCTCGCCACGGTTGCAAAGTAACGTTGTTTGAGTCAAAGCACCGTATCGGAGGCCGAGTCGGATCGTTCGTTGATTCGGAATCCGGTCAGTCCGTAGACTACTGTCAGCACGTTGGAATGAACTGCTGTTCGACGCTAAAGCAATGGATCGCAGACACAGATCAGTCGCCCTATTGGACGGAACAGAAATCGCTCCATTTTGTCTCTTCGAGCGGAAAGCGAATTCGGGTGGCTGCGTGGCCCCTCCCTGCTCCACTTCATTTGGCCGGCCTTTTGTTCCGATGGCCTCAATTGCAATTTCGGGATCGCATTCGAGTTGGCATCGGTTTGCTTCGACTGAATAGGCTTAAACGCACTCAGGAGATGTCGTCTGAGTTAGCAATGGATTGGTTGCGGGCGAACAGTCAGAGCGAAACGTGCATACGCAACTTCTGGTCGACGATTCTTGTAAGCGCGCTCGGGGAACAAGTTGATCGCGTTACAATCGGGGCTGCACACAAAGTACTGATCGATGGATTTGCAGCGAGTCGAACCGCGTTCCATCTGTTGGTTCCAAATCGCCCACTTTCCAAACTGCTAGATGAATCCGTGGCTGGTACATTGCGCTCGCTAGGAGTTGATATCCGTCTAGGACATTCGGTCAATCGGTTGCAGTTGCAGCCGGATGGCCGGCTGAGTCTTGACATCTCGGCTGAGGGGCAAAGGCCAAGGGAACTTTTTGATGCGGCGGTTTGCGCTGTTCCATGGAATCGGGTATCGGATTGCATGCCATCCGAACTGATCTCAATCACAAATCCCGCTGCGTCTCTGCAGTCGTCCCCAATAACAGGCATACACACCTGGTGGGACCGTCCTTGGTTGAATAGCCCCCATGCAATTTTGGTCGATCGACTTTGCCAATGGATTTTTCCAGCTCCGAATGGTGATTCGGTTCTCGTGCCTCGAGCAAACCAGAACAAGGAATACTACTATCAGATTATTGTAAGTGCTTCGCACGATTTGCCGCGCGGCGATTCTGAGTCGATACTCAAAATGGTGAAGAGGGACCTGGCGGAGATCTTTCCGGAGTCCGCAGTTGCAACCATGTTCCGTGGCAAAGTCGTTACCGATCCGAATGCTGTGTTTTCGATGGCTCCCGGTATGGACTCGAGTCGCCTCAGAACCAACGCGTGTGACGAGCATCGGATCTGGTTGGCCGGCGATTGGACACAATCGGAATGGCCGGCAACCATGGAAGGTGCACTTCGATCAGGAGCCCGTGCGGCTCAAGAGTTGTTGTGTACCTTTGGCCGCCCCGTGAGCATTGTCGAGAGAAGCCAATAACGTGGCGGATGCTGCCAGCATCCGGACCGACGCTAGCAGCGTCGGCCACGAAATCGAGCTTACTTTTTGACAGCTTTCGCCACAAGAAACAGAGCAGGCATTGCAGGGATTCTTCGAATCACTCTTACCTCGAATAAATTAGACATCTCGCGGAGCACATCATGAATGGTCTGATGATGGTACTCTCCAGTAAAGCCAACGATTTTTCGGCCAATGCGATAAGCAATATTTTCGGTCGGACCTGTTAATAGAATTTCGCCGTTTGGTTTGAGCAATTGGTGAATCTGTTTTAGGATCGCATCGAGTGATTCGAAGTGTTCTAAGACATCCAATGCCAACATGAAGTCTACCGACTCCGAGACCAAGCCGGAGTTTTCCAACGATTCGACGATCGAGAGCGAATTTCGATGGCTTCCATGGATCGCATCCCATCGACGCATAAAATCTCTCGATAAATCCGGAACGAGGTCGACTGCGATGGTGTTGGCAAACTGTTCGCGAAGCAGGGGCAGGGCCATACCAAACCCACAGCCAAAATCAACGCAGGTACCAGAGAGGCGAGAGGGAACATCTTGCATCGCCAACTTTAGCCGTCTCCAAAAAAGCCAACGGCTTAGGCCAAGCCCGGCAAAGTAAGCGGGGCCTGCTTGCTCGTCGACATTGGAAGCCGTTCGGTTGGCATAAACTTCTTTGCCAATCCTATGCGATTGTTTCCAGACCTGTTCAATCGAAATCATTTTTCGATGACTTTTGGAAATCTTTGTTGTAGCGGGCTCTTTGGAACATTTCCTACGTCGAAGGCAAAAAATGCAAGCAACGCTTGCCAGCCTAAGATGATCGGCAAGGCTGCGAACATCACTGTACCTGCCGATGCGAGTTGATTCAGTTCATGGCCTCGCACCCAGTTTATCAAACCGAAACAAGTTCCGAAACCAATCAATCCGATACTCAGTACAAGATTGAGCGAAGCAATGTTGAATTCGCGAAGGAAGTAGCCGTAGAAGATTCGCTTCAGGAAGTTGAGTAAATGAAAGACTGGAAACTGAACGGTTGCAGCGGATAAGGACAAATTGCTTTTCTCCAGCCCATACCTAGATCGCATCGGAACATCGACAACGACGGCTCGGAGCGTGTAAAGCCGAAACAGCATGTCCGATTCAAAAAAGTACCGCTGATGAATTTTGCCCCAAGGCAATCGGCTGGCTGCGCTTGAATGGATCGCGATAAAGCCGTTGGTCGGATCGAAGATATTCCAATAGCCGGTCGAGAGTTTTGAAAGGAAAGATAGCCCTGCGTTTCCAAACATTCTGAGTATCGGCATAGACTGGAGATCCTCCAATTGAAAGAACCTATTCCCCTTGGCGTAGTCCGCACTGCCGTTTTGAAGCGGTTCGATAAGACGCGGAATATCGTTCGGGTCCATCTGGCCGTCACCATCCAGTTTGACGACGATAGTGGCTCCGTCGCTTAACGCCTTTTGGCAACCGGTTATGAACGCATGGCCGACACCGCGATTGGTCTCATGTTCAATGACACATATTCGGGGATCCCGCGCAGCTGTATCAATTGCCGCTTGGCCGCTCCCCTGCGGACAGCCATCAATGACACAATAGATTGCAGAAACGTCAGACCTGATGCCCGCTAGAACGTCGGGCAAAAACTGCGCCACCTTGTAGCAAGGGATGACGACGGCGATACTGCTATTTAAAGTCTGGCTGCACATAAAAGGGTTTAGTGAGGAACGTGGATCGAAAATCGAATCCTAGGACGAGAGTACTAGGCGAACCTAGCGCAAGCAATTTGCGTTTTCGATTCGCTTTCCGTTCGGTTCAATCCGCACCAAGCCAAGCGACACAGCCCATACAATCGATACCGTCACACTTGTTTGGCAGTCTAAAGCCGCTCGGATGCGTTCATGGCAAATACCGACCCAAGATCGGGCCAACTTTTGACTAAGCTGAAGACACGAAACCAGCCCTAGGTTGTATGCAAGCTTCGGAGAGTTGGGGGACTACGTAGAGCCTTAAACTGGATCAGTAAATCACGGCGGGGACCACTGGGCCACACTGGATTAGTAAATCACGGTGGGGACCACCGTGCCACACTGGCAGTGAAATTTCTTTTTTCAAAAGAGTATTCAAATGTCCGACGGCGAGCCTGAGAAACGACGGTCAAAACATGGGACCCTTGAAGCGATTGCGGCTTCCTCGATCATAGTGATAGCATGCGCACTTGCATATTCAAATACCTTTAGTGTGCCGTTTCTTTTCGACGACCTACAAAGGATACGTGATGAAGTTTCGATTCGTACGGTTTGGCCGCCAACCGTTGCGATGAACAATTCCAATCGACCCTTTGCTCACTACACCTTTGCGCTCAACTATGCCGTTCACGGTTATGAAGTGTGGGGATACCATGCAGTCAATCTTTCCATTCATTGCTTAGCGGCTCTGTGTTTGTTCGGACTCGTACGGCGAACGTTGCGTCGATGTGATCTGGAATTTAGGCATTCAGCTCTCTGGATTGCATTTGCGGTCGCTTTGGTTTGGGCAGTGCATCCTCTCAATACACAAGCGGTAACGTACATCGTCCAAAGGCTCGAATCGCTAATGGGTCTATCGTATTTGGCAACGCTCTACTTTTTTGTCAGATCACAAGAATCCAAGTCTGTTTTGTTTTGGATGAGCTGCTCGATCGTCGCATGCTTCTTTGGAATGGGATGCAAAGAAGTAATGGTTACAGCGCCATTGGCTGTTATCTGGTTCGATCGAGTCTTCGTCGCCGCGGACTGGCAAGAAATGGTTACCAAACGTAAATACTACTACTTGCTTCTGTTTGCATCATGGTGTGTCCTAGCGTGGTCGATGCTGCATTACCAAGTCGATTACCGAAGCGGAGCACTGATTCAAGTAGCAGGATTGACGCCTTGGACCTACTTGCTAAGCCAGTCTGGTGTGATTGTGCATTACCTGTCACTGGCGATTTGGCCTATTGGCCAATGTGTTTATCCAGACTGGCCAATTGCGCATTCAGTCCTGGATGTGTGGCCTCAGTGGATGCTGATGTTGTTTTTGTTGGCCGCTACTATTTGGAGTGTCTTTCGGCATAAACGATGGAGCTTTTTGGGCGGGAGTTTTTTTCTTATTTTGGCCCCGACCTCTAGCGTTTTGCCGATCAAGGATCTGGCATTCGAGCATCGCATGTACCTGCCTCTCGCAAGCGTGATCGCATTGGTGTTCATTTCGATTTATGGGCTGCTAAAGTTGAACTGGGGCAACCAGAGGGCAATTTGGTTCTATTTGCTAGTAACCATACCAGTCGCGTTGCTGTTCGGTTTGACAACCTTGGATCGCAATAAAGTGTTCCAATCCGAGATCGCGTTATGGAAGGACACCATTGAAAAATCTCCTCGCAATTTGACGGTAATAACCGGCCTCGCAAGCATCCTTGCAAAAAAAGGAAACCTCGAAGAAGCCAGTGTTTATTTCTTACGAGCTCTTGAGATTGCGCCCAATGATCCGAAAGCCAACGCTAACTATTCTGGACTTTTGATTGAACGCAAAGAGTACGAGTTGGCAGGCCA
>JANLRK010000207.1:0-31010 GCA_031361585.1 Pirellula sp.
GGGGACGAACAATCTAGGTATCGTTAGTTTTGCTGTGCAGCGCAATGAGGACAAAGCGGGTAAGCTGGAGGCGTTTGCCCGTATAGCGAATCAAGGTGATGCTAAGGTTGAATTCATTGCTTCTCTGGAGTTGGATGGTAAACTACTGGACGCCTCAACGGGGAGCGTAATCCCTGGTCAAGAAGCTGGGCTGCTTTTCGAACTCACCGATACAGACGAGGGGCAGCTTAAGTTGACACTCGACTACGTGGACGCTCTAAAAGTCGATAACGTTGCCTACGCGGCGATCCGACCCACCAAACAGATCAGCATCCTTTTGGTGACTCCAGGAAACAACGCTTTAGAAACGGCTTTGCAAACATCTAGAGTGCAACAGATCGCATCTTTGCAAATTGAACCGCCGACTTTTTTGTCCGATCCAAAATATCAAGCAGCGATCCTGAGCGCCAATTTCGACCTTGTCATTTTTGATCAATGTGCACCCACTCAAATGCCCTCCAGCAATACTTTGTTTATCGGAAGCATACCACCAACGCCCGTAGCCAACGCCACGACGGAAAACCCAAATCTAGACGGTTGGAAATTCGGCCCTCTCCAGGGCCCAGCAATCATCCTAGATGTGAATCGGTCTAATTCCATCACGCAGTATTTAGAAATGGCGTCGGTAAGCATCGTCGAAGCGAGGACGACTACCCCAGGTGAATCAGGCACGGTCCTAATGACAAGCGATATAGGACCTGTTTTCGCCGTTGCGCCGCGTGGACCATTTCAAGATGCCGTCCTGGGTTTTAGTATCGTTCAAGCGACCGAAGAAGGAGTTGGGGTAAACACAGACTGGGGTATCAAACGTAGTTTCCCGGTATTCGTCTATTCGACAGTTGAGTATTTGGGTGGAGGAATAACGGAGTCTTCCTCTCCGTCTGTGCAACCTGGTTGGCCGATCGGATTGTTGCTTTCGAATCGCTTCAAAGAATTTCGAGTCTTAGCCCCCAACGGCCAATCGACCGATCTGACTCGAGGCGACGAGAGTCGTTACACGTTTACCAAGACTGACGAGTTGGGCATCTACCAGGTATTTGCCAGCGGCGTTGAGAAACCAGTCGAGTCCTTTTGTGTCAATTTATTTTCGGCCCGCGAAAGCGATCTTGCGGTCGCCGAATCCATCAAGATGGGGTTCGAAAAAGTTACCGCCACGAGTTCGATGATACAGGCGCGCAAAGAAACTTGGCGGTGGATTCTGTTGCTAGGGTTGGCATTATTGGTTATCGAATGGATCGTATTTAACCGTCGTGTTTTCATTTGATCGAGTCTTCGGCATGAACGATTCAACACGGGAAAATGCTCGACGGGAGACGAGATTGAGACAATTGTTGTCATTGCTTCTCCACTATTGCCTAGTTTCGCTTGCATTCGGAGCGTTGGTAGGTTGTCAGCGGAAAGAGACCGCATCCAGCAGTCCAACGTCTACTCATTCATCGGTCGAAGTGTTGAAACCGAAAGCCGCATCCACCTGCACTGTGACTCTGAAATTAGACCTGTCTGGCTTTGGCAACGATCATGGATCGTGTCGCGTCGCCGTTTACTTGGGTCCATTGCATTTCAATGATCCCGAATACGCGATTGCAAAGGGGGTAATTGGCATAGACGATTTGAAAGCATCTTGGCAAGTTGAACTTCAGATCCCGCTGCAGACCGAACACGCAGAGGATGACTTAACACGAGTAGCGGTTTGCGCGTACCATGACGAAAATGAGAATTCGCGGCTGGACAAGAATTCGTTTGGGATTCCATTGGAACGTTATGGATTTTCTAGAAACCCAAAACGTGGATTTGGGCCACCCAAGTTCAATGAGACCGCAATTGAGTTTGTGCCGTCTATCGATGTCCGCGGCACCAATAAAATCCTCGAAATCCCAATTCTCGTCAAGTAAACTCAGCGACTGCCCAACATGGATCTTTCCCTTTCCAATCGACCTTCTCACGGAGAATCGGGAGTAAGCACCTACAATGCTAACGTTGGCGCAAGGTTGAGCAATCAAGCGGCGATTGCTCCAGACGCGATCGCGATTGCAACGCCGCGTGGGTCGATCCGACAACGGGACCATCGCAAGTACGATACGATATCGATGGCAGAGTTGGAGCGTCGTTCTTCGTCCATAGCCGCTGGGCTGCAGAGCATGGGGATAGGACCTGGAAAGCGAATCGCATTGCTAGTGCGATTCGGAGAAGACTTTATCGCGCTAGTATTTGCGGTACTCAAGTCGGGTGCGACGCTCGTGCTCATCGATCCCGGAATGGGTCGAAAGAATCTAATTGATTGCTTAGCAGCCACGCGACCCGATGGGTTTATCGCAATTCCATTAGCCCATGCGGTCTTGCGTTTCTTTAGATCGAAATTCCCAAGTGCCAAGTTGAACGTTACCGCCGGTCGATGGCTGCCGGGCCTCCCCGCAATTACCGTGGACGCGTTGGAAAAAAACTCGCCGAGCGATTTCAGATTGCCCGAAACAAAGCCTGATGATCCTGCAGCCATTATCTTTACAACGGGCAGTACAGGCCCACCCAAGGGAGTTCTTTACACGCATGGAACATTCAATGCCCAGATCGATCAAGTCGCTGGGCATTATGGTATTCAGCCAGGTGGTAGGGACCTGAGCTGCTTTCCCTTGTTCGGTTTATTCAATGCAGTGATGGGAACGACCACTATTCTTCCGGACATGAATCCCATTCGTCCTGCCGATGTCGATCCTGTCCGCTTGCTTGATGCGATAGATCAATGGCAGATTAATCAGTCTTTCGGATCTCCGGCTTTGTGGACCAAAGTGGGAGGGTTCTGTGCAAAGTCTGGACGTCGAGTCGAATCACTGCGATGCGTTCTATCCGCGGGCGCACCCGTACCACCAAGAATTCTGGAACAGATAAGGCAAGCCATGCATGTCCAGGGGTGCATGTATACGCCGTATGGAGCAACGGAAGCTTTACCGATCGCCTCCATCGAATCCCGGACGGTCTTGCAAGAAACAGCGTCGAAGACACAAAAAGGAGCAGGGACTTGTGTTGGAGGTCGTTTTTCTGGAATTCGCTGGCAAGTTATTGGTATCGATGACAAGCCGATTGAGAGCATCGATGGCGTCGTCGAAATGCCTCGCGGTGAAATTGGTGAACTCATGGTTTGCGGGCCAGTCGTTTCGAAACAATATGTTACACGCGAGGATCAAAACGCGATTCACAAAGTGAGGGATGGCGACAGTGTCTGGCATCGCATGGGTGACGTTGGTTACCTGGATCAGCAGGAACGATTTTGGTTTTGCGGTCGCAAGTCACATCGTGTTATTTCAGGGCAAAGAACCCTATTTACCGAGACGATTGAGGGAATCGTGAATTCCAATCCAGAGGTTTATCGGTCGGCGCTAGTCGGGACGGGAGAACGAACTTCTCAAAAACCTTTGGTCATTCTTGAACCCTGGCCAAAGCATACACATGGGAGACAATTGAGTGACCTGCAATTGTCGCAAGCGGTGATCCAACAGTTGAGTCAAAACCCCAAAAGCTATGGCGTGGAGCGTGTGATTATTTACCCTGGCAAATTGCCGACAGACATCCGACATAACTCGAAGATATTTCGTGAGCAGCTGACCGAATGGGCAAACAAAAAACTTTTCGAAAGTGCTTAATCTAGCTTCGATCTTAAGCTGGGCCGCGAAACACTTTCGCTATCGTTCCCTGGTAGCGGAATGCGTCAAGCATTTCGTTGGCGTCCAGCATTCACGAAAGCTTTGACAGCTTCCGCTACGATTTAAATCGGCCCGCCTTGAGTTCGACGCCGCGAATCCAGTTACGAATCGTGGTACATTTTTTCCTGCCACTTGCCTAATTCCCTGCTCGATGCTTAGGCCTTCCATGAACAGGCTTTTCCAATTGTAGTGGTTGTGCGGAAAACGTACCCCACCGTTGATGTAATCCGAAAAGGAGCCAAACGAATCTATACGCTTCGGCTCACTTTGTGTCGAAAGCGAAGTAGAGTTGTTGTAGGGTAGGCATCGTGCCCGCCCGCGAAACCATTTTTGAGTCAAACAAAAATGTACGAAAAATTGAAGAACAGGTTTCTGAGATTCCTGGCCGACGACGAAGGTCCGACTGCGGTTGAATATGCGGTTATGCTTTCGCTCATAGCCGGCGCAGTCCTTGCATCGGTTGGCCAGCTTGCAGTAGCGACCAAGAGCAATTTCAACTCCTCAAGTTCTGCCATCAATAGCGCGATGAGCCCGTAGCCTCATGTGAGACGTTTGATGTAATGGTTATCGCCAAGAACAGTCGCATGACGTACGTATCCCCATCGATTCATCAATCGCTCTGTTGCCCGAATGCCGACAGCCTGGCATACAATGGACTTGGTGTTTTTAAGCTTCGCAATTTCGTCCACAACCTCAACAGCCCGCAATATCGTCTTGTATTGGGTATTAGGACCGCTGCGAGCATAGAGTAGGCTCATGAACCCAGGAGCGCTCCGCGGAAAAGCGTAGTAAACTCGGCAATGATCAGAAGCTAAGGTTCGAATGAAGCTATCTTGGAACGCTTCCCATTGAGAGCCATGACGGGGCCACCATCGCGGATAAATTCCTAGCAACTTGCCATTCGATAATTCCAATTCGCCGTAATGCCACGAGCGAACTCGGTCCGTATTTCCCTCAATACAAGTTGCATATCCGAGGGCCAGATTGGCTATGCGAATCCTAGAAAGAAGCGATGTATCTTTCCACATCCTTCTTGTTTCCCATCGGGAAGATTTTCTAGCATGACGCCCCAGCTAGTGCTTCGCGCCATGCACCTATGCGGTGGCCAAAGACGCCTTCTTGATCATACTGCTCAGTCGGCTCTTCGTTCTAGATGCCTTGTTGACGTGAATGATTTTTTTCGAAGCCGTTTGATCGAGCATCTTGCAGTATGCGGAATACTGAGTTTTGGCTTCGTCAAAGTTTTTCGCTTCTACGGACTCCCGTAGTTTTTTCAAGGCTGTCTTTAGCTGTGACTTGGCAGAACGATTGCGTGCTCGGCGCTCGAGGGACTGGCGATGGCGCTTTTTGGCACTCTTAATATTTGGCACTTCACGACTCCTGAATTCGGTTTAATTACGACAATCCCATGCACTAGAGGGGCATATGATGCCAAGAACAAATCGATTTGTCTAGTGCTTAGGCGAGCGGCAGATTGAAATCTACCGTAGCATGGCCTCCTGGGCCGTGCGAAACACGGGCCAGTGTCCCAATCTGCTCAATTCCCAATTTCGAAGCAAAACCAAGCGTCATTAGAACCGTTGCTTGAACGGGTGTAGAGCCGATTTCCCGAAAAAGCCGGTAACGCTCGATACTTCCCTTTCGGAATTTTGCTTTTCCAGAGTGGATCAAATTTGGTGGAACCGCTATCTAATGCCCATATCTCGCCGTCGATTCCAAACAATAGCAGCTTTCGGCCTACCCCTATTGTGTGGCAAATCGGCATCTCCAATTGCTCCCAAAGGAGTTTTCCGTCGGAAGCCTGCAAGCATTTGAAAGCACCCTCACCTCCATCTTCACGTCCATCCGAACCGAAGATCTTTCCGTCTAGGACAACGGGGGTTGAATACTGGCTACTAAGGTCTGTTCCCTTTCGGATAATTTGGACTGAATTTTGTGATGGACTCACGATCACAGAACCAATCCCATAACTTGAGGTGAAAAAGAGACTGCCATTGGCAGTCATGACCGGGGTGGCGGCATTTACCGTCGGCCCACGCTGTCCGAAAGGAAACTCCCAAAGTTGTTTACCAGTCCCCAAATCGAGTCCAACGGTCTTGAGCTTGCCCGGGACTACAACGATCTGACTGGTAATCCCCGAGCCCGAAGACGTTGGAATAAGAACAGGGGATGCGTAGCTCGCTTCCGCATTGGAAGAAGCCCAAATTGTTTTGCCATCAGCAAGGGAAACACAGACGACGCTGGCAGATTTACCCCCTGTGTTGACGATCGCCCGATCGTCGATGACCAAAGGCGTGTTGCCCGCACCGAAATATCCGTCCTCGGCTTGGTATTCCTTTCGCAACTGCCGTGTCCATCGGATGGAGCCATTGTTTCTTGCGAGTAGAGATAAGTCTCCAGCCGCAGAATACACTAATATCGCACTATCCAAAATTGTGGGTACGGAGCGTGGACCTTTGTCAGAATCGATGCCGCCACTATACCCAGCCTTGAGCTCCCGCCGCCAAACTTCCCTGCCAGTAGCAAGATTCAAGAGGCGAACGCGATCATTAGCGCCCTCGCGTTCGAAGAGAACAAAATCGTTTCCGGCGATCGCGGGTCCCGCGTAACCTTGACCCGCTTCAACCCTCCAAATTTGTTTGGGAGCACCACTGATAGCTGTCGGAAGTTGACTGGACGAGTCGGCCTGGCCATCGCGAGTCGGACCAAGCAATCCTGGCCAATCCGCAATCGCATGGACTTGAAGCAAAAAAATTGCAGGAATCAAAAATAGCAAGGCAAACTTGCTTCCAAAGACAATACTTAATTGCTTGCAGCGCATTGGTTGAATCACTTTCACGCTGTTTTCCAGCTTCCGATGTCAGTTGATCCTCCAATGTAGAAATCTGTATCGCTTTGGTAAACCTCTAAACCCGCCAAATGCAGTTTGCAGTGACAGTTTGTTACAAGAGTCACTCTCGTCAAGAGTGACCTACATGCAAGACCAGGCGCTCGAGGCGAATGCTATTTCGTCTTGCTAGCGTATTGCTCAGCTGCATACGGGTTGATGATTTCGACAGTGCGACCAACACGTGGTGCAACCATTGTTACTGGCGCACTATCTGAGACTGACGAGTGGTTGACATGTGGATTCACTACCGAGTGTGATCGGACCTGCGATTCCTTGGGGACGGAATGATAGTCCGGAGCAGCTTGCAATTGAGGAAAAGACGCATACGGGCTGTCGCCATATGGACGCTCGAACCGCTTGCCGTAATACACAGGCGGGTATATCGCAAAGTAGGGTGGAGTGGGCAACCGGTTGCGGAAACTATTTTGGTAACCCAGGGTATAACCATATTGGTAGCCGTATGGACTCTGCGCTTGCGCTAACGGGCAAAAGCAATCTATCGCGACCACGGCAGCTACCGACAAAATCAATTTCGAATACATGTTTTTAACCTCGTAATGGCTTGTCCCCCGACCCATTCCAAACTAGTTGGACAGACGTGCAGTACAAGGGATTTCCCTTCATAATCCCGGTTTACAGGCCTGTTGGTGACGGTTGTATCTATTGTCATGCGTGGTATGTATGGCAACCCACACCGATTTTCGGCTAGAATATCCTGGTCGCTCGAAACCCTCCAATTCCGAACTTGCCAACTACTGTTACAATCATGAATCAATCTAATTTCAGTCGTCGCGATTTCCTGAACTCGTCTGTATCAGCTGGCGTCGCCGCGGGACTTGCTCAAGGTGGCTTCTTTTCATCACCCACCCATGCCAGCGAGAACAAGAAGCTTGGAGTTGCCTTGGTAGGCCTTGGAAGTCTGAGCACGAACCAAATCGCTCCCTCCTTCCAGAAATCTACGAATTGCAAACTTGCCGCGATCGTGACTGGTTCGCCTGAAAAAGAAAAGGTTTGGTCGGACAAATATGGGATTGGACGCGACCATATTTATAACTACAACAGTTTTGACAAGTTAGCGTCCGACGAATCGGTTGACCTAGTGTACGTAGTACTTCCTAATAGCATGCACGCTGAATATACGATTCGCGCTGCCAAGGCGGGTAAACACGTGTTATGTGAAAAACCGATGGCAAATTCAGCGGCTGACTGTCGCGACATGATCTCGGCATGTAAATCAGCGAATCGAAAACTTGCGATCGGCTATCGATGCCAATACGAGCCGCACCATTTGAAATGCGTGGATCTTGCAAGAAAAAAAGAGCTTGGGGCGATAAAAACGATCGAAGCCGGATTTGCATTTAAGATTGGCGATCCCAAGCAATGGCGTCTCAACAAAAAACTAGCTGGTGGAGGAGCACTGATGGACGTGGGTGTTTATGCGCTCCAAGCTTGTCGTTATTTGACGGGCGAAGAGCCAACAGTGATTACCGCCCAAGAAACCAAAACGGATGCGACGAAGTTCGCACAAGTCGATGAGTCCATTACTTGGCTCATGCAGTTCCCTTCCGGAGTGTTGGCCTATTGTAGCACCAGCTACAACTTCAACGGCTTGAATCGTTTTAATGCTTTCACCGAAAGTGGATTCATTCGAATGGATCCAGCGTTTAGCTACAATGGAAATCGAATGGAAACTTCGGAAGGAAAGATCGAACTAGAGGCGCCAGACCAGTTCGCTACTGAAATGGACGAATTCGCGAAGTGCATTTTGGAAAACAAACCATCTAAAGTTTCAGGTGAAGAGGGGCTCAAGGACCTCCTGGCGGTCGAAGCTATTTACAAGTCCATTGAAACGCGTAGCTCGGTAAAAGTCGTCGCGTAATAACTGGACAAACTCAAACAAACCATGACAACAGGCTCTTGATTCATGCCAATTCGCGAATCCAACGATGTCGTTGATGGATCGACGCGGAAGACTGACGTGCTACGGATGAGCCCAGACCAGGCGATACAAAACGAATCGGACCCTGAGGTGCGCTTGTATCCGACAGTTGGATACTCCATCGCTGGCGGTTCGATTTGGCGTATTCAAATTCAAGGCCGGATTTCGCAATCAGCCCCGACATCTTTTGGCAAAAGACTGATGTTGCGTGGCTTGATTCGCGCGCTCAACCTCCCTACTCAAGTAGCCGAAGGGGATTTGTTTCGCGAGCGAGTTCAAGGGTTCATTGCTGCGCCGGTCGTAGGCGTTCGTGTGCAAGTTGAACTGGCCGGGCAACAGTATGTTTTAAGGCGGAAATCCAAGGCGAGCGGACTGTTTGGGGGCAGGCTGGACATCCCCGTAAAGCAACTGCAAAACTTTCGAACGTATGGAAATTCTTCCAAACAAAATAATGTTGCAATTCAAGACTGCGTTCAAAAATGGGATATTGGTCTTGGACCGATTTCAAGTCCAGTATTTTTGGCTGAGCGACGAGGCATAAGTGTTATTACGGACATCGACGACACGATCAAGCTCACCGAAGTCAATAGTCGGCGACGCATGCTCCTCAGAACGTTTGCGGAGCCATTCGAGCCGATCGATGGAATGGCGATGGCTTATCAAAGATGGGCCGAGCAGGGAGCCTTGTTTCACTATGTGAGTAGCAGCCCTTGGCAGATTTACGATGCATTAAGTCAATTCCTGATCGAACAAAAATTCCCAGCCGGTAGCATGCATTTGAAGTGGTTTCGATTGAGGGATGAGATTTTCAAGCGGTGGCAAATTATTCGCCGAAAAAGCAAAGGTGGTGTGATCCGAAACTTGATTAAGCGTCTACCTACAAGAACCTTTGTTTTGGTTGGAGATAGTGGCGAACGCGACCCAGAGATTTATGCTAAGCTTGCCTCGAAGTTTCCAGCCCAAGTTGCCAGAATCTGCATTCGCCAAATCAATGCGAATCCGTTGGATGGAGACAGGCTAAACAAGATCTATCGTCGCTATGGGATGACAGTCCCAATCCAAGTTTTTGCCAACCCGGTTCAACTCGGTGATTTGGCGATCTCTAGCGTCGGACCGGATGCTCGTAAGTAGCCGATGTTACTCCGCGACTCGGCATTTTAGTGTCGCGGAGCGACACTGTTTCATCCATAAAGAGACCTGACCCCTTTTCTCCTTCTAGTCCTTGTCGGATCGAAGGACCGAAACAAACGCCTTTTGAGGGATATTCACGCTGCCGAACTGCTTCATTTTTGCCTTGCCCTTCTTTTGCTTGTCGAGGAGCTTGTTCTTTCGCGTCACATCGCCGCCATAAAGCTTTGCGGTAACATCCTTGCGGTAAGGCTGAATGGTCGCTCTCGCAATGATGTCGCCCCCAATCGCGCCTTGGATAGGAATCTTGAACTGGTGACGCGGAATTGCTTCGGCCAATTGTTCACAGTAGTGCAATGCCCGCGTTCGCGACTTGTCGCGATGAACGAGATACGATAGGGCATCAATTGGCTCTTTATTAACTAGGATATCGACTTTCACGATGTCCGTTTTGCGATATTCAATCGGTTCATAGTCGAACGATCCGTATCCTCGCGTTATCATTTTAAGCTTGCCGTAAAAATCGAAAAGGACCTCTCCGAGCGGCATCTCACTTTTGACCTCCACCCGACCTGCGGAGAGATAGTTCATGGTTTGACTGTCTGAGCGATGTTCTCTGCACAGTTCCATGACTGGTCCGACGTACTCCTCCGGGATCAGGATCGATGCTTTGATGTAGGGCTCCATGGTGGAGTCGATCATCGTCGGATCTGGCCAATAGCTCGGATTGTCGACGTCGATCGTCGTGCCATTTCTCAAACTCAGCTTATACTTCACCGATGGGGCAGAGATGACGAGTCCTAAGTCAAATTCTCGCTGCAAGCGTTCCTGAATGACGTCCAGGTGAAGGAGGCCGAGGAAGCCACATCGAAATCCAAACCCAAGAGCAGCCGAACTATCTTTCTCGAACGTAAGGGCTGCGTCGTTGATCGCCAGTTTTTCAAGAGCCTTTGTAAGGTCTTGGTACTCATCGGTACTCATTGGATAGATCGATGAAAAGACGACTTGCTTTGCCTTTTTGTAGCCAGGAATGGGCGTTTCAGCTTGACGATTCAGGTGAGTTAGGGTGTCGCCGATTTCAATATCTTGAACGCTTTTGACGCCCGCAACGATATAGCCGACTTCCCCGACGCTCAATTGTTTCTTAGGGATGAGTTTTAATTGGTTGTAGCCCAACTCGTCCACTTTGTAGTCGCGGCCAGCGTGCATGAAATGGATGGTCTCGCCGGTTTTTAGCGTCCCTTCCATTACGCGAACTTGGAGGATCACACCCCGATAGGTATCAAAGTGGGCGTCAAAGACCAGTGCTTTTAGCGGAGCGTCTGGGTCCCCCTGTGGGCACGGCAGCTTGTCGACGATCCCGGCAAGAACATCGTCAATGCCCACACCCGTTTTCGCGGAAACAGGAATGGCCGCGAAAGGATCTAGACCTAGGTCGGCATCAATCTCCTCTCGTACCTTCTCAACATTGGCGGCTGGCAGATCGATTTTGTTGATGACCGGTAGCAATGCCAGATTGTATTCGAGGGCTAAATAAAGATTGGCAACTGTCTGAGCCTCGACCCCTTGGGAAGCATCGACGACGATCAAAGCTCCGTCACAGGCCATCAAAGAACGTCGGACTTCATGCGAAAAATCCACGTGGCCCGGAGTGTCGATAAGATTGAGCAAGTAGTCTTGGCCATCTTTGGCACGGTAGGACAGCGTGATCGAATTGCTTTTGATGGTGATGCCTCGTTCTCGTTCGATATCCATTGAATCGAGGATCTGGTCGTGGAATTCACGCTGTGTAACGCCGCCACACGCCTGGATCAGTCGATCGGCCAAGGTCGACTTGCCATGATCAATATGGGCAATAATGCAAAAGTTCCGAATGTTTTTCATGCGTGGTATTTGTGTTGAGAACGTGCTGGTGCTCGAACGTGTCGCCTTACTTTGGCCACATGGCAGCGAAGATCAGACCTGTTCAGGAATTTCAGTATAGCCGCTTCCAATCGAGACTGTGCGGAGACTTGATAGGCCTCCCGCCAGTCATAAGCCAAGCGGCGGTTTGCTTGTAGCCTTAAAACACAACAAATCCGCAGGACAAGCCTGCGGTATTTTTGATTGGCACCTGCTTGTTCTACTTGGTGCGCTCTGCGACGCGCATTTTGGCGCTGCGACTGCGTGGGTTTTCGTACGTTTCCGAATCGCTCGGCAGGATTGGCTTTTTGGTGAGCACCGTCAATCGATCGCATTCTCGCATGGCATGCTTCACGATCCGGTCTTCTAAGGAATGGAACGAAATAATTAGCAATCGACCGCCGGGTACAAGGCAATCGGGCAGTCTTTCAATGGCCGTTTTCAAGTGTTCTAATTCGTTGTTGACAGCAATACGCAGGGCTTGGAAGGTTCGGGTTGCACTATCGATCCGGCCATGAATCTTACCTCCCGGAACACATCGATGCACCAATTCCGCCAATTCCTCTGCGGTGCGGACGGGTGAATGACGGCGACGTTCTACGATGGCTCGAGCGATGCGACGACTGAATCGCTCCTCGCCAAATTGATAGATGATGTCGGCGAGCTCTTTCTCATCGATCTTAGCCAATAGATCGGCGGCGGAGATCCCTTCGTCGGTGCAAAACCGTAGGTCGAGTGTTCCCCCCGTTCGAAAGGAAAAGCCTCGGGTGGTATCCTCCAGTTGGTCGCTCGACAGCCCAAGATCCAATAGGATGCAATCGGCTTTTGGAATGGTGTGATCGACCATCAGTGCTGGTAGTTCGCAATAGGAACTTTGAATGAGTCGGACTCGACATGAGCTTCGGCTTGCATCTCCTGCTGGTTCGGCGATCGGGGGTAACAGCCGATCAAAGAGTTCCGTGACCCGATCGATTGCACCTGCGTCGCGATCGATTCCGATCAGTAGGTCTTGAGGATGCATAGCTTGGATAAGATGCCACGCGTGACCACCTCCGCCAAGTGTCCCATCGACGACCGTGCGACTAGCGTTGTTCGGTCGTTCAAGACCGGACCACTGCATGACTTCCTGGAGCAGGACTGGAATATGAACGGTTGGGAAAACCATGCGACTGCGACTTGTTTAACCGGCTTAGCCGCGAGCGAGGGTAAGACAATGGATCAAAAAAATAGCCGGTCGGCCCGTTCATCTCAATTGCCATCGCAGCATGCACTCCGAGTTTCCGTTCAATCGCGCGGTGCTGGGTCTCAGTGCACTGTTGAGTGTGCTACTTCGTCGTTGAGCTGCATGTCACTAAGAATTGAATAGGCAATTGATCACTGCTTCTGATCCATTGACGGGGTAGAGCCCGTGGCCGCTAGGCTCAACTCCTACCGTTCAAAACTTAGCCACACATCGCTTCGATGGTGAGATGTCTCAGGGCTCGACCGGCTTAAGATCTTGTCCTTGCGACGAACTCTACGATACTCGAAAGAGTGTCGACTTGGCTACTGTCTTTTCTGTGAACTTTCCCAGGAATCCCCTTTGAAATCAATGATTTGATATCATTACGCCTGCTCATGGTGGTGTTATGGGTGAGTCACTAGTAACCTAAATCATTTCATCGTTATGACTTAGCGAATTTCGGCCCAAAAATGACCCAGTTGGTAGTTTCATTCATTTTCTTAATTTTCGTGGCTAGCATTGCGGTAGCTTATGCTGGCGTCTGGCTATTCGGACCTGGCCGATATACGCCCTGGGAGCGGGTACTGTACGCACCTGTTTACGCGATTTCGAGGGTACTTTGGCGGGTTGAGATAGAATGGCGAGGCGAGTCAGGGGCCGAGATCCAGACACTTTCTCAGGATACCCGCAATCGGTTATTGGCTGATCGGATGTCGGGCGGAGCGGTATTGATTGCAAATCATCGCTGTTCGGTGGACCCGTTCTTTGTGCAGCTTGTCGGAGGCCGGCGTGTTCATTGGATGGTAGCTGGTGAGTACTTCAGGCACTTCTTGTTTGGGCCTTTGTTGCGATCGTATCAGGCGATTCCGACCAATCGTGGCGGTGTCGATACTGCATCGACCAAGCGCGCCATTGCGTTAGCAAAGAGTGGTCGATTTGTTGGCATGTTTCCCGAGGGTCGAATCAATCGGAGTGCGAATCCGCTGCTAACGATTCGGCCTGGCGCGGCGATCGTCGCCTTGCGAGCGAATGTTCCCTTGGTTCCGATTTGGATTGAGGGTGCGCCAAAGGGTTGGGAGGTCTATAGTGCGTTGTTCATACCTGCGAAGGTCCGAATAATCGTTGGAACACCCGAGCGTTTTGAAGTTGATGTTCAAGATACTGCAATCGCAACGAATAACGAGAAGGACTCGAAAACCGGTAATGAAGCTGTAGAACTTGAGAAAGCATCGTATGATCGTAGTCAGACGCGAAGCGCCGCGGTAGCTTGGTTATCGCGAGTGATGGGAAAATCATTGAGAATGGGCGGACACTCGCCGGACGATGTTGGTATTGCAGGCAGGAGTTGGTTGGATAGTTAAGTTCAATCGAATAGAAAAATTCTTACGGAGGGCGAAATTTGCCGTGTCGAAAACTAAAATCATTTTGGCCGCACTAGTTTGGTTGGTCGTTCTGGCGATAGGTGTATCGATTTGGAAATTGGTGATCGATCCTGTTCGAACCAAAAGCAAGACGGAGATCGCGAAACAGCAAGCCGAAGCCGCAGTTGCCGCCACCACAGGGACCAGTCTTTTCAGCCAAGAGATATCGATTGGTCTGGATAGTTTCTCGGGCTACGCAGTCTTCCGAACGGCAGAGTTCCAGAACCAACTTGCAAACCGAGGAATTAGGCTAAAGCTTGTTGACGACGGAGCGGACTACACGGCGCGTGCGACGGCGCTTGAGAAGGGGACCTTGCAGTTCGCCTTGTTCCCAGCAGATGCGTTGCTCAAGACTTTTTCCAAACTAGATTACCCGCCCGCAACGATCATCGCCATTATCGATGAGACACGCGGAGCAGACGCGATGTTGGCGTACAAGAAGAAGTTTGAAAATGTGGATCGACTGAACTCACCCGACGTGCGATTCGTGTTGGTTGGGGACTCTCCTAGCGAGACGTTGGCACGGGTCGTGATTCAGGATTTCGGGCTAACTCACATCGGCAAGGACGCGATTGTATCGCTGGCTTCTCCCGAGAAATTGCTGGCTCGTTACAAACTTGCCGACCCAACGACAAACGATGTCTACGTCATCTGGGAGCCATTCGTAAGTCAATTGCTAAAAAACGATGCATTGCATGTGCTGACCGATAGCTCCAAATTCACTGGCTATATCGTCGACACATTGGTTGTCAATCGAGACTTTCTGCTCAAGCATGAGCCGGTAACCGAAGCGGTTCTAGAAAGCTATTTCACATCTCTTTTTAACTTTCGAGACGTGGCCAAGCAATCGAAGTTGATGCTCGACGATGCCAAATTGACGAAGTTGACGATCGAGCCTGAGCAAGCCGCCAAAATGGTTCAAGGGATTCAATGGAAAAATACGCAGGAGAACTTCGCTCATTTTGGCTTGCGACCGGGTGCGATCATTCACATCGAGAACATCTTGGATCGCATTTCGAAGGTATTGGTATCGACGGGAGCCATACCGCGAGAGCCGGCCGAGGGTAAATGGAATCGGCTTTATTTCGACCGACCTATGAAACAGATTATGTCCCGCAACTTTTATCCTGGAGTCCAGTCGGAAGCTATTCGCGAAGAATTAGCGTTGAAAGAACTGACGGAAAAGCAATGGTCGGAACTCGTTAGCGTAGGCACATTGAATGTGCCCGAGTTGGTTTTTTCGCGAGGCAGTTCGAATTTGACAGACCGGAGCCAGTTAATTCTGACGGAACTTGCCGAGCGGCTTCAGGCATGGCCGCAATATTATTTGATGATTCGCGGCAACGCCTCCAATTTGGGGGACGTCGAGGCCAACAGGGAGTTGGCTGCCAAACGTGCATCGGGTGCACTACAATACCTGGAGTCGGCTGGAATTCCGAAACAGCGAATGCGAAGGATTCCAGGGGAAATTACAGGGGAAACGCGCGTAACTTTTGGGGTTGGCGAGTTTCCATATTAAAAGCCGACCCCCAATGGGACCCTGTGTCGCTCTGACATCCAACGGTTTTACTTTAAAATGACATGATGCGCGCCTTAGCGCCTCGTTCATTGGGGCCAAAGAAATTACCATTTCCAAGTCGAGAACAAAACATTGACAGACTTTAGGTCCAGAATAGCTAGTGAACTACTGTGGGCTCCCTCAGTGGCTTTGCCATTGGTGGCTGGTGCCTCATCTTGGCTGATGTCATGGGCAGCAGGAGGCGTGGCAGTCCTGAATATCGCGGGTCTGGCGCTTGTGTTAGGTGCGGTTGGCTGGCTTGCAACCAGAGTGATTTTCTTAGCGGACGATGTCGCGGCCAAAATCCTTCGGGACGATGCCGCAAAAGTGATTCAAGCCGAGGAAGACAAACTGGATCAGCTTCAATTCCGTTTGAGGTCCGATCGGGACTATCGAACGAAGGACTATTTAACGCTGCTTCGAACTTGCCGGAGCGAGTTCGAAGAGTTTGCTAAAAAGCCGGGCATCGTTATCCAAAGCCAAGAGATTGTTAAGCAAGTGCGACAGCTTTTCTGGTCGGCAACAGAACAGTTAGAACAGTCGCTGAAACTGCATGCTCTCGCCGAACGATTGTCGGGCGAGGAAAAGAAAAAAGTCCTTGAACAACGCGAGCACACACTTGGAGAGATCCGGATGAGCATCGAGCACATGCAGTCAGCGGTCAAGCATTACCAAGAGCTGATGAACAAAGAGCAGCAGAGCGACTTGGGAAGTCTTCGCGACGAACTGGATGCATCTTTGCGAGTGGCGAAACGCACTGAAGAGCGAATGAGAGAACTAGAGGGGGCAATCGACTTCGATGCACACCTAAAGCAATAGTATATCCGGCGCCGCTTTTCAGCAAGCACCGCCCCGTGACTTGTTTAACCGGCGCAGCCGCGTGACTTGTTTAACCGGTGCAGCCGCGGTCCCTGCGTTCAACTTTACTAAGCCAAATTAATTCACCCAACCATTCCCATTATTTCTATCGTCAACTTACAGGAGTAGAGCTTCGATGTTCAGAGCCATTGGCCGTTTCTTTCGTGCAATCGGATACATGTTTACAGGCAAAGTGAATTCAGCTGCCGATTCGATGAGCAACAACCCTACCGTTATTTCGGCGACCTTCGACAAGAACATCCAAGAAAAGAAGAAGCGACTCAATGAGTACAAAGACGCAATCAGCGCTATGATCGCTCAGGAGGAGAGTAAGAAAGACAAACTTTCCAGTCTGACCGAAGAAATTCAAAAGCTGGAAAAGCTCAAATCCGGCGCCGCCGCCCGCGCTAAACAAATCGCCGAAAAATACAACGGAGATGCGACCGCCGTTCGAAACGACCCGGAATATCTGAAGTGCCAATCCGCGTTCAAGGACTTTACCAGCACTCTCGTCGAGAAACAACAGCGAGCAACTGAGATTGACACGGACCTCAAACAGCTGATGACCAACGTCAACGGACACAAGAGTCAGATCCAATCTTTGATGCGCGATCTGGATAAGCTCAAGGAAGAAAAGCACGATGCAGTCGCCGATATCCTTTCCGCGACCGAAGAAAAGCAAATCGCGGACATGGTCAACGGTATCTCCAACGACAAGACGAACGAAGAGCTGCATCGATTGCGAGAATTGCGTCAAAAGGCAAGTGCCAATGCTAGGATTTCTCGAGAGCTAGCCGGAATGGACAATAAGAAAGCGGAGTCTGAATTCATGGAGTATGCACAGAAGAGCGCTGCGGACGATGAGTTCGATGCGCTTATCGGTATTTCCGCCAAAAAAGAAGCGCCCGAGTCGGCCGCGAAAGAGGCCAAGATCCCAGAGGCTTAAGACCCGAAAATCAAAGTTGCATGAGGCCTATCCCACTTACTGCATTCGATCTCGGGCTATCGCCCGAATCATAGAACGTATTGTCCGACGCACGAACGAAAGTAAATAACGATGAAACGAAAAAACTCCCTGCGATGGATTTCGCTACTGACTATTGCTTCTGCCTTGGTTGGATGTGAATCCAAAACGGCGGAAAAGGCTGGTGCAGGAACGGGCACCGCCACAAAACCAGGAGCTGCACCTAAGTTCATTTTGGCATGGAGCGAATACCCCTCATGGAGCGTTTTTGGCGTCGCTAGCGATGTCGGCTTGATCGATGGCGAGCCAGGCAAAATGGGCTCGATTGAGAAAAAGTACAATGTCGACATTGAATTGAAGTTGGTTGACTATGACAGTTGCATTACCCTTTACGGCAATTCTCAAGCGGACGCAGTCTGTATTACCAATATCGACATTCTTGGCCCAGCCGCATCGCGAAAGAGCGTAGCGATCATTCCGACTTCGACCTCCAACGGTGCGGATGCGTGTATCGCTGCGGGAATCGAATCGATCGATGGCTTGGCAGGAAAAGTCACTCGTGGATTGGAAAAGAGCGTGTCGCAGTACTGTTTTGACCGCTGCCTTGAAAAAGTGGGAAAGGACCCGGCTAAATTCCCTTTCTCGCAAATGGATCCAGAAAAGGCTGCGCAAGCATTCCAAGGGAAAACGGATAACATCCAATCCATCATGGTTTGGAATCCATTTGTTATGCAGTCGTTGGCCAAACGACCTGATGCTAAAGTCCTGTTCGATTCGACTAGCATTCCAGAGGAGATTATCGACATGGTAGTCGTGGGAGCCGATTCTCTCAAAAAGCCAGGTGGGAAAGATTTCGCCAATGCAATTCTAGAAACGTTTTATGCAATGAACAAACGGATGGCAGACCCGGCCACAGCCGACAAGACATTGATCGGTATAGGCGCTAAGTTTGCCCAACTAGAACTGGCAGACATGAAGAAAGTCGTCACGCAGACGCGTTTCTTCGGAGACCCGAGCGAAGCGATTGCACTGTTGGCTAGCGATAAATTCCGAAAGGAAACGATGCCCACGGTAAGCAAGTTTTGCGAAAAATATGGTTTGACCCCTAAGCCTACTTCTATTTCGTTCGGCACAGGTCAAGGCATGGTAGATTTTGACGATTCGTTCTTGAAAGGTGTAAAGTAAGTTTGGATTCAAGGGTGGAGGTTGATAATGCAAGCACTTTTGTCGCGAAGAGATAGAATGGACTCAAGTCCGTAAGAAAAGACTTTGGCTGCGAAACTTCTTGTCCTTGCGGGTGTTTGCCTTGGAAGGTGTCATCGATCTTTTCTTCTTTGGCATAATTGATTCTCTCATTTCGAGACACTTTTGAGCTCTTCTGCCATGATACCCGCGTTAGTAACATCTCTGGCCGCAAGCATCTTGTTGCTGGCTCGAGGTGTATGGCGAATTGGCTATGGAGCAAGAAATCGCAATTGGATTGAGGCGTTTTATGCGTTTTTGTCCATAGGAGCTGTTTCGTTCATCGCGATAGACTTGATTCATCAGTCTCGGTCCCTTTTGTCAATCCATCTCGAAATCTATGCTGACGTCGGTTGTTTGCTTCTCTGTGTTTTGATGACCTATTTCGTGTTTCGCACCTTCACGTTACATGGGTCCGCAAAAGCATTGCGCCGAAGCGCTCACTCATGGTTACTGATCTTGGTCGCTTCCTTCATGACGAGCTGGACGTACCACCGGATCATGGTACGGAGTTTGGGAGTCGATTTTTTAGGGGCCGCAGAAGTCCTTCCCGGTATTCTCGAACAGGATAGGCTCTATGTTGCAACGACCGATGCGGGTGCTTGCATCCAGCTTTATCGACTCGAGACGAGCGATCGCCAATTCGAAGAATATGCATCTTTGTTAGAAGACAAGCAAAATGGTTTCAGCCACTTAGGAATCCTTAGACAAGATGCCGACAAAATGGCCAATTGCCATGGCTGGGTTTTCACCGCGGGTCGATTCCTTTTGAAGGGCACGGATGTGGAGAGAATTCTTTGCGATAACAGCTACTATATCGTGGCCGATCCGAAGCCCGGCGACATCACAATCTATCGCAACGATGTTGGGGGCATTCTGCACACGGCCCTAGTGCAAGGTGTACTTATTGACGGAAACGTGATTTTGGAAAGCAAGTGGGGAGTCGATCAAAGATTTCTGCATCTTCCAGCGAATCAGCCGTATTCCCAGTTTTACGATTACTATCGCACGACCCGTCCGAACCATCTTATTACCGTTCGCGAATCAAGTCTGCACGACGACTAGCCCAATGCTGCTCGCGATTGTGTAGAATTGCCTTTCTAGGTGTTCGGCCGACGGAAATTTATCAGTAGCATGTCCCCCTTGGCCGTGCGCCATTTGGGTTGGGTTACATTAGCTTTTAGGTCTGCCGCTCGCAAAAAATACCAATCGCTACAGGAAGCGATTGCCTATTACACTAAATTGCACGGATTACCCATGAATAGTTGGATCTGCCTCCTTGTCTTCGCTATTTCGTTTTGTTCAATGAAGGAGGTTCTGTCCACCGGCGGCGACCAGCTACTACTTGCGTCGATTGAACATTCGGATCAGATCGTGATCCATCGGCAGGGTGTCGCAAATCCCATCCTTACTCAAGCGGCCAAAGCTGACTTCCGTCCCTTCCTGCATCCGATTGTGGCTCCCGATGGTAAAGGCGTTTTGACAGAGTTTAGTCCTGGACATCACACGCACCAGACGGGACTTTATTGGGGCTTTACTCGCGTCAATGGACGTGATTACTTTCATCATCCGGAAGGAAGTTATTGGAAACGAGTCTCAGCCACCCTTTTGAAGGCCGAATCGACTTCACCGGGCGATAGCGTGCAGTGGCAAACTGTCTATGATCTTCTCGACGCATCGGGCAATGGAGTCCTTCGCGAATCGCAAATCTGGACCATGCGCGATACTGGCGATCAATATGATTTGGATTTGGAGTGGACTGGTGAAGCCCTGGTCGATGTGACAGTCGGTAAGTATGACTATGGCGGATTGTTCTTGCGTATGCCTTGGAAAGAGGGTGTCCCTAGCAGAGTGGTCAACAATGCTCGGCAGGTAGATCAACGCGCCGAAGGACAACGAGCGGTCTGGGTCGATGTTGGTATTCAGCTCGAGGGCCGAGACGACTTGGCACATATCGCTATCTTCGACCATCCACAGAACAAAGGCTTTCCGCAACCTTGGCGCGTCGATGGCCAATTCGGCATCGGTCCGGTTCGAGCTCGCTTAGGAGATTGGACGATCACCAAGGGTCAGAAAGAGATCATACGTCATCGAATCGTGGTTTCGACGGGCGAGTTGAACGACGTCGCTGTAAACAAACAATGGTCGACATTTTCCGGACAAGAGATGGCATACGCCCAATGGCAACTCGCTCAACAAGAAGGCCGTCGCGCAGAGTTCCTGACCCCCGAAAAGGCAGTGGAGGGGATGACATTGCAGGATGGTTTTCAAGCCAATGTTTTCGCCGCCGAACCTATGGTGACTCAGCCAATGGCATTCTGTTGGGATGCCAAGGGTCGCATGTGGATCGCAGAAAACCGAGACTATGAAACGCGACAATCGGGCTTTTCGAATGATGGGAACAGTCGAATCGTTATCCTCGAAGACACCGATCACGATGGTGCCGCCGACAACCGAAAGGTCTTTCTGGAAGGCATCCCGTTTCCCTCAGCGATCGCTGTCGGTATGGGGGGGCTCTGGCTCGGTGCGCCGCCCAATTTATTATTCGTTCCAGACCGTGACAACGACGATCGAGCGGACATGGAAGACATCCAAGTCCGACTAACAGGTTGGGGTATTCGTGACCGACATGAGACCTTGAACAGTTTTCTTTGGGGACCCGATGGATGGTTGTACGGACTTCAAGGCTTCGCGACTCCATCCAAAGTTGGAAAGCCAAAAGGCCTGGGTAAACTCTACAAACACAAAGAACCGTTTCCAGAGAATATTCCTTTCGATGGCCAACCGATCGATATCAATGGAGGTGTCTGGCGCTACCATCCGATGAAGGATCGATTTGAAGTCGTTGCTCATGGGTTTAGTAATCCGTGGGGCATAGACTACGATGCCAAGGGGCAATTATTTATCACCGCATGTGTGATACCGCATTTGTGGCATGTTATCCCAGGAGGCATCTATCATCGCCAGGGAGGAAGTCACTTTAACCCAAATGTCTACAGCGATATTCGCACGATCGCGGACCACTCGCATCAGTCGGCTCACGGCGGTGCACGCGTCTATCAGTCCGATGCGTTCCCCGACAAATACAAGGGACGTATCTTCATGGCGAACATCCATGAGCATGCCGTCTTAACCGATATCTTAGAACCGAAAGGCAGCGGTTTCGTCGGCCATCATGGCGATGATTTCGCACTCGCCAACAATGCCCAATGGATAGGTTTCAGCATGGAGGTCGGACCGGAGGGTGCCATCTATGTACTCGACTGGCATGATGCCGATATTTGCGGCAAGGAGGTTCTCAACAAGGAAACCGGCCGAGTGTTTCGAATATCCGCTAAGAAGTCGGCCGGGTTAGACTTTGAGGGACGCTTCGCCGATTTATCCAAACTTAACGATCTTTCGCTCGCCAAGTTGCAAACCGTCGAGAGCGTGTGGCATTCGAATCATGCTAGAACTATTCTTCAACATCGGGCCACAAGTCGGCCCGTCGATGCCGTAGCGATCGCTTCGCTCCAGTCTCAATTCAAAAACAATAGTTCGGTTGACTTGCGGTTGCGGGCGATGTGGACATTGCATGTTATTGGGCAACTACCCGAACAGATGCTTCAGGCTTCACTTCGCGATACAAACGAACACATCCGAGCATGGGCTATTCAACTGTTGTGCGAGGACCGGCAAGTTGCTCCAGCCTCGATGGACCAGTTTGTCTCCATGTCGGCAAGAGATGCATCGCCGGTAGTAAGGCTCTATCTTGCAGCAGCCATTCAACGACTCGATGGAGAAGCGACATGGAAGATTCTGGAAGGCTTGGTTCAGCATGCCGAGGACAGCGAGGATCATAACTTACCCAAGCTGATTTGGTTTGGACTCGAACCGTTGATGATGAAGGACGAGAGTCGTGCCTTGGCATTGGCCGAGTCATCTCAGATCCCTCTCATTTCGCGGCATATTGCTCGGCGCCTCGGGGTAGCGGAACGCTTCGATGCTTTGCTTGCCAAAATCGGATCGGCAAAGGGAGTCTCGAGGCTGAACATGTTGCTCGGATTGCGAGATGCGATTGAAGGCCGTTACGATATGAAGTCGCCAGCAGCATGGTCCCATATCTATGCAAGTCTCCGAACGGAGGGCGGGGAAACTGCTCAAGTTGCATTGCAATTGTCCCAGCAGTTCGGTGATTCGGTAGCGGCAGACGGGATGCTGCAAACGCTGCGCGACGCGTCCGCCACTGTCAACGATCGACTGCAAGCTCTGCAAGGGCTGGCGGGACGCAAACGGGCTGAGCTCAAACCCCAGTTGATCTTGCTCTTGAGTGACGACCAACTGCGGCGCGATGCAATTCGTGCGATGGGTGCCTTTGATGACAAGGCCTTCGCACAGGAATTGCTAAAAAGGTACAAGACCTTTTCTGATGACGACAAGCTGGAGGTCGTCAATGTCTTGTCGTCGCGCTCCGGTTACGGAGCGGCACTAACGGACGCCCTTCGTCGTGGCGATTTGCCAAAGCGAGACATTCCGGCTTACGTTGCTCGTCTGCTTCGCCGCGTGGTTGGAAACAGCTTCGTAGATGTCTGGGGGCCGATCGATGAGCTTGGGGCGGACAAGGAAGCGAACTTTGCAAAGTACCGTGAACTACTTAAGGAAACGGCGATAGAAAAGGCAAATGTATCCAACGGCCGAGCCCTCTACACCCGCGCTTGTGCAACCTGTCACAAGATGTATGGCGTGGGTGGCGAAGTTGGACCAGACATTACGGGTGCCAACCGGAGCAACCTAGAGTACTTGTTGAGCAACATTATCACCCCGAGCGCGATCATTCAAGATGCTTACAAAATGCACATGATACTGACCAACGATGGTCGCGTGTTTTCGGGTATTCCCGCGGAAGAGAACGACCGACAACTCACGCTACGAGTGGCGGATCGGCCTGAACCGGTGACGATTCTCAAGTCCGAGATAGAGTCTCGCGAGATATCCGCCATCTCCATGATGCCAGAAGGATCGCTGGCCAATCTCAAGGACCGCGAGGTGCTGGATCTGTTTGTTTATCTGCAAAGCACCAGGCAAGTCCCTCTCGTAAAAGACTAGTGGGATCTAGGAAAAGACTAGTGGGATGGGCTTCTAGCCTGTCGTTGTTCAAAAACTGACAGGCTGGAAGCCTATCCCACTTAAGGACTGAGGGGGCTTTTAGTTAGCCAAACGCATTACTCGACGGCTACGAACGGAAGCGTAGGAAAGACCAACTATGCCAACGAGCGACATCAATGCAATGGACGATGGCTCAGGTACAGCAACGATAGTGGCGACGATGGTACCATTCCAACTTTCATTTCGATTGCTTCCTGTCGTCAGAAATGAAACGGGAATGGTCAATGTAGTACCGTTCCAACTAACAAGGGAAGCCGATGCGTTGACTCCACTGACGTTGGCTAGGCTGGAGGTTCCGGTAACAGCTGCTGGAGCGATGCCATAATCTAAGGCACCCGCGCTAAAGTTCATGGTTGCAACAGTTGCAGCGCCATTTTGAGCGGTACCTGCCGTGATGTCGAGAATGAGGTTTTTGTAGACTCCGTTAATCGTCTGAGGGCCAAAGCCTGGAACAACTCCACTTGCCGTTACTCCATAATTTCCAGCTTCACTTCCAATCACATTTGGGGCAGTGGTGTATGGCCCGCTCGGATTCACAATGGCGGTGATTGCGCTACCTGGGGAAAAGGTAAACACTCCTGCGGTAAGATCAGCCTTAATCGTTCCACCCCAATTGGCTACAAGAGAACCGGCATTTTGCTGCACATAGTTCAGGGTGAAGGCATTACCGCCTATAGTAAGACTACTTTGCGCTGCATTCACATTGAGCGTAACCATATCTGCCTGCACGTTGGCAGATACAAAAACAGATGCAAGAGCGACGATGGCGATCCATCGATGGGGAAGGCGAAGAATACTCATGGTTTGTCCCAACTTGTTAGCGAATCCACTCAGAAACGACGTTCTGTATCCCTTCATGCTAATTGCCCAATCCAATTAAAACAAGAAAAGACAGATTTTCCCTGCGACTTCCGTAGTCCACGCTGGTTGAATGACTAAACACCAATTTCAGATGCTGGTGACGACGTAGTTCTTTGTGAACCGAGACTATTTACTCGTCCTGGGCAATGTTTACAGTCACTAGTCGCATGGTAACCCATTCATGAAGCACCAGCTCCAACGGAAGCCGAAATCCTTGAAACAAGACAAGCCAAGCGATCGGCACCCCATGGGCAATCTGTGTGCCGATTTGAGTGAATCCAACGGCAATGGCCAGTGCGACTGCAATCACAAGAAATAGTGGGCCGAACGGAATGAAAGCTCGTTCGAGTAAACCAGAATAGACAAGGCAAGCGATCGAAGTGATGTAGCAAGCAAGGCCCACCGTCCAATACAAAATCAGCCGACGCGATTCCGAACGCGATCGCGCAGTTAAGCCCACTGCACTTAGAAATGCAATCATAATCCCAACGCAAATGGCAACGAATGCGATCAAGGACGACGGAGTACCATCAACAAATGCCAGAGTGATTTCCATTAGATTTACTTTTCTATCATGCCTTTCATGACGCTGCCCATGATTTGTATCCTCGCCCAACGCGGCAAGGGAATCATTGAGTAGACTAGGATCTTTGACAGAAGCCCTGGAAGGATCGTACCTCTATTCCCTAATGCGCGGAAATGTCAGAAGCAACCAACCGATGCTTGCTTCTTTTCTCAACAACCGAAGCCACCCACGCGACGTGGCTGTGATGCGTACATCGCAGTCGCCTTGGAGACCATCCTCGACTTGCAGCTTCTGGTCCCGAATCGTTACAGTGCATTCAGCAGCCCAACACAAGCGATCGCCTTGTCCGATCGCGTGCACGCTCGATATCCTAGGGGACAAGTGGACGCTGCTATTGATAAGGGACATGCTCTTTGGGCGCTCTCACTTCAACGAGTTTTGCCGATCGCCCGAAAAGATCGCGACGAACATCTTGGCAGACCGCTTGGAGAAACTGCTTGCGCATGGATTGGCTGAGAAATACACGTCCGACGAGATTCCGGTACGGGACGCTTATCGATTGACCGCAAGAGGGCGATCTCTCAAGTCAGTTCTGGAAGCAGTTACCAAGTGGGGCCTGGCAAATATCCAGGGGACGGAAATCCGAATGAAACAGAAAGGCAACTAGCGCCGCTTCGCCCACAACAATCCTCCCGTTCTTTACGCCTTGGCGCGCGAAATATAACGGAATCCGCAAAATTGGCTCGCGCAAAGACGCTAAGTCGCAAAGAATCGCCATTGCTTGCAAAATAGAAATATTCTGATTCCCAGTTCCAAGTTAAACCTACTCAGTGGAGCCCCAAAATGACTGAAAACGAAGTCGCAAAAAGAATCGTCGACGCGTGTTACAAAATCCATACGACTCTCGGGCCGGGACTGCTCGAAACTGTGTACGAAGCGGTGCTACAACATGAATTGAAAAATCGCGGCCTTCACACCGTCCGACAATCGCCCGTACCGATCACTTGGGAAGGCGTTGAATTCGAAGAGGGCTTTCGCGCAGATTTGATCGTCAACGGCTTGGTCATCATTGAACTAAAGTCGGTCGAGCGATTCGCTCCAGTCCATGCGAAACAACTGTTGACCTATTTGAAACTTACAGGCATGAAACTGGGGCTCTTGGTCAACTTTGGTGAAGAACTTATCAAGAATGGAATCAAACGAATGGTGAACGGGCTGCAGGAACCGTAGGACTTGCTCTCGCAAATTGGGTCGCGCGAAGACGCAAAGTGCGTGCCCTAGTTCAACACACCTATCTGATTTAGCAAAAAAGCATACTCGTAGGCCTTCTCGCGGAGGGCTTCGTAACGTCCCGATGCGCCGCCGTGCCCCGCGTCCATGTTGCATTTGAGCAAGAGTGGGTTGGAGTCGGTCTTCAAAGTGCGCAGCTTTGCGACGTACTTTGTTGGCTCGTGGTACAGGACCTGACTATCGTTGAGCGACGTTGTCACGAGGATGGCTGGATATTTGGTTCGACTCAGGTTGTCATAGGGGGAGTATTCCAGCATGTACTTTCCAGCCGCCGCTTCCTTGGGGTTTCCCCATTCCAAAAACTCTTGCACCGTCAGAGGGAGCGACTCATCCAACATGGTGCTAACAACGTCCACAAAAGGAACTGCCAGATGCGCTACTTTGCAGATGTCTGGCCGCATGTTCAATGTAGCCCCGATCAGCAAACCGCCAGCCGAACCTCCCTCGATGGCGAGCCGATCTCGGGCGCCGTATTTCTCCTTTACCAAATGGTCGGCGCAAGCAATAAAATCAGTGAAGGTGTTTTTCTTGTTCATTAGCTTGCCGTCGAGATACCATTGCCTGCCTAAGTCCGATCCGCCTCGGATGTGGGCCAATGCGAACACCATACCACGGTCCAGCAGGACCAATCGGCTGGAGTCAAACCTCGGATCCGTGCTCGTGCCGTACGAGCCGTAACTGTACAGCAATATCGGTGCTCGACCATCTCTAGCAACTCCTTTCCGATATACCAGGGAAATCGGTACCTTTACGCCGTCTGGGGCCGTCGCTTCGATGCGCTCGCTGGCGTAATTCATGGGGTCGAAGCCGCCAGGCACCTCCGTCTGCTTTAGCACGTCGCGTTGCTTTGTCGCAAGGTTGTAGCGATATATTGTTGGCGGGGTAACGAGGCTCGTGTAGGAAAGTTGCACTGTTTCCGTGTCGAACTCAGGATGGACGGCGATGCTCGCGGAGAAGCTTGATTCAGGAAACGCAATTCGGTGCGATTCCTTGGACGCGAAGCTGTACACACGCGGTTGGCGAACCCCCTTTTCTCGCTCGGCCACAACTGCATAGTCTTTATAAAGGATCACATTCTCGGTGTAAACGGATGGGTCATAAGTTCGAAATTCTTTCCAATTCTTTGGATTGGTATCTGCGATTGGGCAAGTCATCCATTTGAAATTGACTGCACCGTCCTTGTTGGTGCGTATATGGAACAGCCCATCCCGATGGTCGACCGCATACTCAACGCCTTCACTGCGCGGGGCTATTAACTCGAACGAACCGGTTTTGCTCGCAGGACTCAAGATCGCTTGTTCGCTGGTTGTCGAACTGACAGACGAGCGGACAACGTACTTCTTGTCATGCGTACGGCTGACACCAACTCGATACAGTTCATCCCTCTCCTCATAGACCAGGACATCCCTATCGCGTGCCTCGCCAATGATATGTCGGTAGAGCTGATAGGGTCGCTTGGCCGCGTCTTCGGTAACGTAGTAGATTGATTTGTTGTCGCTTGCCCAACAAAAACCGGCGATCTTTACAAATGCGTCTTCTAGCAACTTTCCATTGGAAAGGTCCTTGATAGACAGGTAATACTCGCGGAAGCCGGTCGTGTCCGTTATGTAAGCATAGAGCAGGCTGTTATCGCTAGCACCACGCGGTTGGGCCGACAAGAACTTTTTGCCCTGAGCGAGTGAATTGACATCGAGCAGCACTTCCTCAGGAGAATCTAGGTCACCTTTTTTTCGGCAATAGAAACGGTACTGTTTACCCTCTTCAGTGCGACTGTAATACCAATAGCCGTTGTCCTGAACTGGCACGTCCAAGTCGGTTTGTTTGATGTGGGAGAGCATCTCGTTGTAGAGCGTCTCCTCGAATGGCCGTAATGGCTTTGTGATCAATTCTCGATAAGCGTTCTCCGCTTCGAGATAGCGGATGACATCAGGATCTTTCTTGTCTTTCATCCAAAAGTAGGGATCCTCGATTTTCTTACCGTGGAAGTCGAAAGTGTGTGGCCTTTTGGGCGCGATTGGTAGGGTTGGCTCCTCAAGCCATGCCGCCTTCGTTGCATCCAAGAGAGTAAAGAATAAAGCGATCAACAAAAGAGCGGTTCGAGTTGTTCTCATGGTTGATTTAATAAGTTGCCTGCAAGTTACTGAATGCACCCACGGTCGTTGAAACTCTCGCTCGATAGCGACCGCAAGAATGAAATAATGGATAATGAAACGTTGATACTCGGTATGCCTGTAGACGGACACGAGCACGGCGTCTTTAACGCATTGTACCGTTTCCATTGTCCCTGCGACCGATGGCTCTCGATATATCACCCCTCCGGGGTTTTGTGTACCCGGGGGATTGCCGTATGCGGCGGTTGACACCGCCGCCTAAGTTCTTTCGGCCCTCCAGGCCTTAGCTTCAACTGTTGCGAACCGCGGTTGCACTACCCTTGCCAACGAGTGTCGCTGTCTCTTCGATCGCATCCGCCCATTCTGGATCCAAGCCGTCAATGACTTCATCGTCGACGACCACCAAAACTCGCTTAGAACCTAGTAGGCCTTGGGGATTCAACTTGTAATAGCGATCCAAATAGTTGGGATGCTAATAGCACATTGCCAGCAACTGTTCAACGCATTGGGTAGTTACCTGAGTTGGATCGCCCGATGGCTCCAAGATCACTTGCATGGAGGAATGGGGACACTCGTGAAGCACTTGCGATATCGTTTCTCGCATTGCATCCACGTGCTGGTCAAATTGCGTTGCCGTAAACCATAACGTCAAGGCTTGGGTTCGCTTGCCGGCAGGTGGCAGTTCTTGCACTCCTACATCCAAATCTATCTTGACGCATTCAACAATATCGGAAGATGCATCGAAGACCAGTTTAGGATCCGAAAATGGATCCCATTCGGTGTCGAATACTTCTTGAGCATGTCTGTTCACCTTCGCCGACCGCTGCATAATCGATCACGCCAGAGGCAAACACCCAAGCGTTGTCATTCGTAATTTCAGGGCCACCCAAAACGATGATGATCTCAGGGCGCTCCCGTTTCAAATGCGATGCGATCCAGAGAGTACGATCGATGTTCCAAAGATAGCAAGAGAAGCCCACGATATCCGGCTCGCGCAAGAGAATCTCCTCGACGATCCCGATATCCGAGTGGTAATTGCAAATCTTAGGGGGCAGGATCTCAAATTGAAAATGTTGGTCCAAGCCACGACTTCGGGCATGCAAGATGAGGTAGCCAGCCGCCAAAGGGACATTGCCATGAATCGGAGCCGGACCAGCAGGAGGTATCGGTAGCTGCACGAACAGGACTGAGAGGGTCCGGGAGAATGCGAGTCGGTTCAAGTGCTGGTTTCTCTGTGCTTTATTGAATCAAATTGTTTGGCAACTTTATATTAAACCTCAATCGCAACGGTTTAGCGATAGAGGAATCGAGGCGCCGTCTTTAGCCACAAAGCAGAATGATCCGCAGGGCAAGTCTGCGGTATTTTATTAGAAGTTGCACCACAAGCATTCCGTTTTGGTTTCCTTGACTTTGCCGGAGGACGCTTTGTTGTCGATGAGAAACTCATGGCGTTTCCAGTTATGTCGCAGTTCCCATTCATGATACAGGCTGCTTGGATATCCGCTGAGCATGAATCGGCCCTCGATTCCGGCCAAAAGGTCTAGCAATTCACGGTGCTGCGTCTCGGTCATTTCGAACGCATATTCTCCAGTGGTTGAGCGGGTTTCATGGACGTAGGGTGGGTCGCAGTAAAACAAGGTATGCTGACCATCCTGCTTTCGGATTACGTCACATGCACTTTGATTCAGAATGACAACTTTACGTAAACGCTGGTGAACGTCAGGCAGTCCCTCAACGACGTTTAGCCAAGCTGATACCTGCTCGTTGATTCGACTACGAGTTCGGTTTCTTGACAGCGTAGCAAAGTCTTTCATCAGTCCCTGCCGCGACTGCCTCGCAAGAATGAAAAATCGAACAGCTCGCTCGATGTGGTTTTTTGGTGCGACTAACCTTTCAGAATTCGAGTTGTCCCGTACTTCTTCAAACTCTGCTTGGCTAAAGGGGGTGAGTTCTATTCGTTGCCGAAAGGCTTCGAAGTCCGACGCATTTTGCAGGACTCGCCAAAAATTGATGAGATCACCGTGGAGATCGTTGGCCACTTCGCTGCAGCCCTGCATGGCTGCTGGCAATTTCTCATTGCCTGTGGCCATCCAGTCGCGGTTGGGATCTCGTGCCAACAGAATGCCCCCGCCTCCGAAGAACGGTTCCACATAATGTAGATGCGGTGGCATCAAGCCAATGATCCACTTCCGCAAATAATACTTCCCACCATGCCATTT
>JANLRK010000606.1:0-5408 GCA_031361585.1 Pirellula sp.
GCTGACTTCGTCTCGGAACGAGTCTTTTACCAAAGCAAGGACGGCACTCGAGTGCCGATGATTCTTTCGCACAAGAAGGGCTTAGAAAGAAATGGAAAGTTGCCAACCTTGCTTTACGCCTATGGTGGATTCAACATCTCCATCATGCCAACCTTTTCACCTGCGACTTTGGCTTGGATGGATTTGGGGGGACTGTACGCTGTACCGAATCTGAGAGGTGGCGGAGAGTATGGACGCGAATGGCATGAAGCCGGCATGCTTCACAACAAACAAAACGTGTTCGATGATTTCATCGCAGCAGCTGAATATCTCATCCAAGAAAAATATACGAATCCGACAAAGCTTGCGATACAGGGACGCAGCAATGGCGGGTTGCTTGTCGGGGCATCCATGGTGCAGCGTCCAGAATTATTCGCTGTGGCATTGCCCGGAGTCGGCGTGCTGGATATGCTCCGATTCCACAAATTCACTATCGGTTGGGCCTGGGTAAATGAATTTGGCAGCAGTGACGATCCAAAGCAATTCAAGACTTTGCTAGCTTACTCGCCGCTTCACAATTTAGTTCCAGGCAGACGCTATCCCGCAACCTTGATCACTACGGCGGACCATGATGATCGAGTTGTGCCAGGCCACAGTTTCAAGTTTGCAGCTCGTTTGCAGGCTTGTCAAAGCGGTCTAAAACCAGCCCTGATTCGTATCGAGACAAGCGCTGGACATGGCGCAGGAACGCCCGTTAGCAAACTTGTCGATACGGCAACGGATACGTGGGCTTTTGTACTTAAAAACTTTGAAAACGAATAGAGTTTGATGAAGCCGCAAAGGCCCAAGGCGAAACGAACGTTGGCCGATTTTTTAAATCGATCCGACGCTGCCGACTCAAGCGATGTGATTGCTGAGAATCCATCGATCGAGTCTGCGGCAATCGATCGTCCTGCGCCTGCTCCCGTCAAGAAAGCGAAAATCAAACTCGAAGCGCAAGAGGCAGCCGAACCAATCGTGCCGTCGGGGAGTCCAATAAAAACCAGACGAACTGATTTGCCTCCTCCGGTCGAGGGCATCGACTGGCTACACACAACCGGCAAGAGCGGAGCGACGAAAAGGTCCCAATCGATATCGGTCCTAAAACCCGAGATCGATCATGCTGAAAAGCAACGGCAGCGAGAAGCTCAAATCCATGAAGCGGAGTTGCATGAAGCGGAGTTGATTGCGAAACCGGATGCTAGGACGCGGAGAGAGACGCAGGCTCGCGAATTGCTTCAGGGCATCACGGAATTGGAAGCCTTTCGCGATGCAATCGACAAATGGGCCAAGGGAAGCAGCATTTGTTGGGAGGGTGCTTGGCTTGGGGCAGTCGCACCTATGGCAGCCGCGACAATCCAGCGGTTTCGTCGCCCCATGTTGGTTGTGCTTGCCCAGCATCAAGATGCCGAGACAGTTGCTCGCGACCTGGACTTTTTTCTTGACCGCAACTGCGATGTCTTTCCTCCTTCGTCGGATGATATCGATGAAGATTCTCTTCAGCAACAGGAAGTGATCCAGCGATTGCAGGTGCTCTCAAGACTTGATGCGTGCCAGGCCCAACCAGAGACTATCGCCGACACCAAGGTGGACGTCCCTGTCATTGTCACTACCATTCCAGCACTCATGCATCGAGTGCCCAGCCCTCAGCAACTTAGGCAAGACCGCCGAAGTTTAAGCGTAGGCCAACGAGTCGATTTGGCGGAACTAAAACGATGGCTCGCGTCGACAGGTTACCGAACGACGACAAGTGTCCAATTGCCGGGCGAGTTTACTGCCCGCGGTGGTATTTTGGACGTATTCCCCCCTGACTGCGGAGAGCCCCGGCGCATCGAGTGGTTTGATGACCAGATCGAGTCAATTCGCAGCTTCGATTCGGTAACACAGCGGTCGCTGAATCGATTAGACCGAGTCGATTTGATCGCCGCCAACGAAGCAACCAAAGAGGAAGCCTCGCTGCTCGACTTTTTGCCACGGGACACGATGGTATTGTTGAGCGAACCTATTGCTGCGATTTACAATGCCAACGCGTTCAAGGCAAGGGTGCCGTTTCCTGAACGATTCCGCGATCCAAACGAACTGGTCTCGGAAATTGGTAAGTACGCTTTTGCGCAAATCACGCAATTGGCTGGCGAAGGGTTTTTGGGCGAATTGGTTCGCATTCCAATCGGCGATGTGCAACGCATCGGAGGCGAGCTAGAGAACATCGCGAAGGATATCGACGGCGCATTGGGGAGCGACCGAACCGCCTTGATCGCATGTATCAACGAGGGAGAGTTGAGTCGGCTGAACGACTTGATGCAACACAGTGCTGCCTTCAAGGCAGGGCGCGTGAAGTTAGAGCTTGGGTTGCTAAGTAGCGGATTTGAGCTTCAGCCTAAGGGACCATTTGTGCTTACCGTCAATCAATTGTTCAAGCGTTCGACGCTGCGTCGTTCCTCGCGACGACTTGCTTCCAGGGCGATCGATAGCTTCCTCGACCTTCGTGAAGGGGACCTCGTTGTCCACCTATCTCACGGTATCGGCGTTTATCGAGGGATGGAGTTGATTGAGAAACAGGGACAGAGGTTTGAGCACTTGACGATCGAGTTTGACGGCGGGACAAAACTCTATGTACCGAGCAGCAAGATCGACCTGGTGCAGCGTTACGTGGGTGCGACCAAAGCTCGACCGAAATTGGCTCGCATCGGAAGCCAGGCATGGGTCCGGCAGAAGATTGCAGCTGAGAAAGCGGTCACAGACATGGCTGCTGAATTGCTGGAGTTGCAGGCTCAGCGCAAACATCTTACTGGCATTGCGTTTAAACCTGATTCGGTTTGGCAGAGCCAATTTGACGGGTCCTTTCCCTATGAGGAAACACCTGACCAAATCACAGCAATCGCTGCGACCAAAGCAGACATGATGAGTGCTCGACCGATGGAACGGCTCATTTGCGGCGATGTGGGTTTTGGGAAAACTGAGGTTGCTATGCGTGCCGCTTTCAAAGCGGTCGAAAGCGGCTACCAAGTCGGCGTGTTAGTACCAACAACGGTACTGGCGGAACAGCACTACAAAACGTTCAAAAAGCGAATGGTCGAGTTCCCATTCGAAATCGCGAAACTGAGTCGCTTTGAAACGAACGCAGAGCAAAAGGAGACGTTGAGGCGTTTGGCAAATGGTCAAGTGGATATCGTCATCGGCACGCACCGCTTGGCATCCGCCGATGTCCAGTTTTTCAACTTAGGATTGCTGGTCATCGACGAAGAGCAAAAGTTTGGCGTCGAGCTAAAAGAGAGAATCAAAAAATCGGCTTCGATGGTGGACATTTTGACCCTGTCTGCGACTCCCATCCCCCGGACCTTGCACATGTCATTGTTGGGTGTTCGCGACATTTCCAATTTAGAAACGGCACCCGAAGAGCGAATGGCCGTTGAGACGCGGGTCGTACGCTTCGACGATGCACTGATTCGCAATGCGATCTTGCGTGAGTTGAATCGGGACGGCCAGATTTTTTTTGTACATAATCGCATCGAAGACATGCACTCGATCGCTGCGCGGCTACAACGTATTGTGCCAGAGGCCAGAATTCTGATCGGTCACGGGCAAATGGCCGAGGGAGTACTGGAACAAGTTATGCTCGATTTCATTGAACATCGGGCGGACATCTTATTGGCAACCACGATCATTGAGAGTGGACTCGATATTCCGAACGCCAATACGATCTTCATCGACGAAGCAAATCGCTATGGTCTTTCCGAGCTGCACCAATTGCGTGGGCGAGTGGGTCGATACAAACACCAAGCCCACTGCTATTTGCTGGTCGATCGCAATCGCAATCTCAACCCCGACGCTGCTCGAAGACTGCATGCCATTGAGGAGTATTCTCAGTTAGGTGCCGGGTTCGGCATTGCGATGCGCGACTTAGAAATTCGTGGAGCTGGGAATTTACTTGGAACTCAGCAGAGCGGTCATATTGCAACAGTTGGCTATGAGCTTTATTGTCAACTGTTGGAGGGAGCTGTCCGGCAACTTACTCGTCAGCCGCCCAAGATCAAAATCGACGTTGAAGTCAACTTGCCGATCGAAGCATTCTTGTCCAGCGAATACATTCCGGAGATGCGGCACAAGATAGACGTCTATAGGCGGTTAAGCCGCCTGCAGGATGTCCATGCAATCGCAGAGATTCGGCAGGAGTTGGCTGATCGGTTCGGGCCGCTTCCAAAGGTTGCATCCAGGTTGTTGGAGGTTGCAGAGCTCCGAATGGACGCGGCCCTATGGTCTATTCGCTACATTGGAATCGAGGACGGATATCTTGCGTTCACATTTACGGACGCAAGGCGAATCGAACAATTGGCCCGCAAGCACAACGGAAAGTTGCGAATTGTTGACGCGCAGCATGCCTACTGGCCTCTACGGGCCGAACCAGCGCAACCTATCGGGAGGCCTAGTCCTATGAATCCAACTCGCTCTCCTCAGCCAATTCCTGAAACAAATGCACAAATCATAGCCAAGACCGATGTGCTCGCGGTTCTAACAAAAGTTCTAAGCCCTAGTGGTTAGGCCTGCCTATTTCGTTGGGATTGGTTGATAGATATTTCGCGCTGAGATTCAAAAATACCGTACGCTTGTTTGCTGGATTGTTCTGCTTCCAAGCTAAGGCGAGCGGCGGCAAGTAAAGTACCAGTTGCACGACGCGCCACACCCCATCACGGCGGGGACCGCCGTGCCACACTTTAGTCAATGCTTGCAATTCGTACTCCTCGCCTCATTCCGCTATCGCATTCGAAACGAAGATTTGCTAGTGTCCAGGGGCGACCTACATTGCTGCTAGGTGTTTTTCGGAAAATCAGATGGTCAGGTCGCCAGGAGTGAAGAGTCTATGGCCCGATCAAGGAGGCGAACCAGCCGACGGACAACATCTCAGCGCGCTGCTGGGCTTATTGCACTTGCATTGCCTGCGCCAGTTCAGCGAGTTGCTGACACGCGGCTCGGTTCTTTGATCATGTTGGTTGGCGTACCGACTATGATCGTTTTTGGACTCCTTAACGTAACGTGGGTCGACGGATTCCCTACGTTTACTTTCAATCGAAACAAAGCGACGGAATTGAGAAACGCTGCAAGTCAGCAACTCAATAACCTCGAACATCAAGCGGCGGCCCAGAACTGGGGCCAACCTGCTGTCGAATTACTGCATGCTGCACAAGGACCCAATCATGCGCACTACGCCCCGGGGTTGCCGTCTACCCAACCTCAAGCGTCTAGCCAAGCATACGATTGGCAGCAACAACAATCACGTCAACAACAAGCCTATCAGTCGCAAGGCAATCCACAACAGCAGTATCCACAACAGCAGTATCCACAACAGCAGTATCCACAACAGCAGTATCCACAACAGCAGTATCCACAACAGC
>JANLRK010000607.1:0-3264 GCA_031361585.1 Pirellula sp.
CCGTTCGCTTGCATGGCAATACGTTTTTCCAGGGCGTGAATTGACACGGGACTCGCATCCACGCGAGGCGCTCGTAGGTTGCCAAGACGAAACGCATGTTACCAGCAACGACTTGACACAACTCCGACGACATCACATACATGAATCGACAGTGCAATCTGCTGTTACCAAGGCCGTCGTTCGAACGAAGATCGCCAAGAATATTAGCTGCCATACTCTCCGACATTCTTTTGCTACCCATCTTTTGGAGAGCGGCAAGGATCTTCGAACCATTCAAGAGCTGTTGGGGCATGTTGATCTCTCGACGACGATGATCTACTTACACGTCAGCACGGTCGGCAGTAGTGGGGTGCAAAGTCCTTTGGATCGACTAGAAACGTCTTGAGAATCGCAAAGATCGTTGGCAATACATCGACGCGAAAGACGCAAGCTCATTATTCGAACTCGGCGGCCCAGACAACAGTTGACCACCGGTTATGCAAGTTGGCCAGTATGGTCCGCAGTTATAATTGGAATGGACTTACTAAGTCTCTCGATTTTTCCGAGAAAGTCCGGCGGAGAGCAGGCCCACTAGTCCAGCTAACATCAACCACTGCCATGCGCGGAGTTTGTATTGCGAGTTGAACTGCAACTCCAATTCGAGCGGTGCGTTCTCAGCGACTTGTACGCTGCGGCGGAAACTGTAGATGTTGCCTTCTTCGGGTAGGCTGATGATGATCGCTTGTGGGGCTGGTTCGGTGTTGCGTTGATGCTGGACAAGGCGACCAGCGATCTGCTGCAGGATGGCGTTGTCTTCCTTGCTGTTGCCGGCCAACAATTGGCTCAGCTCTTGTGGTCGATAGTTGAGTTGCTCTTGTTGCAGAATAGGGTTGATTGCAGCTGCCTGCCTCAATTGTTCGTTGACTGCAAGGGCTGCCCCTCCGCGATTGTTGTCCAAGAACAATCTTTGGCGACGCGTATTCAAGCCAACAATGGCTTGCTGAGTCTGCAAATTCTCCAACTGGACTCGTGCGTCTTCGTTCGAAGCGGCGTCGAGTGCATAGCGATTGGCCACGTTGCTAAAAGCCCACTGCGCTTTGGACTGCTCGCCGGTCTGCAGAAGCTGATTGGCTCGCTCGAGCAATTTCGCCGCCTGTTGGGCTTGATCTTCGCGTTTGCCCTTGAGGCTCGATAGATACGATTGGCGATCGTATTTGGCGAGGCTGTCCTGCCCAACTAACTCGAGATTGCCGTAGCTATGGATCAATTGAAAGCCGCTTGGGGCAATTACGTTCCACGCAATATTTTCCAATGGAACATTAAGCTGCGGACTAATCAAGCTGAGCTTTTGCAAAGTGTCGCCGTTTAGCGAATAGACGAAGCGGACTTGCGCTGTGCGATCATCGATGCCAGGTATTATGTAGAATTGCCAAGTATTGTTACGGTTCTTCTGTCGAATCGAGTGAACGCTTTCGCCGTTGACGAAGATGCTAAACAGCTCGCCGCCCGCTGGAAGTTGTACGCTCAAACTACTGCGCTGAATCACCTCCATGTTTACGTCGACTGCGGTAAGCTGGTCGCCAGTGGGTGACAAGATCGTCGTCAGGGTACCCGATGCGACTCGCAGCTTCAGCGCATCTGCCAACGAATGGCGAATCACTCGCAGGTTCATCGGCGTCGTGGGGGACATCGCTCGCAAGGCCAAGGCTGGTGCATTGCGATTGCCTGCGTCCCGTAGCGGCTGTGGGACAGTGCTCCAGTCGCTCAGTTGCCAACCTTGAGTCATCGTCCCCGCTTCCATTTCCAATCGACCACCTGTGCGAACTGCAAAGTAGTAACCCAATTGCCGCGCGTCGGGGAAATCGACTGGGCTGAGCGGTTCGCTATCGCCTGCTCGTTCACCACGACGTTCGTACTCGATTTGAAATTGAACTGGCCCGATCACTCGACGTTTGAAACGCAACTCCCACACGCTTTCATCTTGCGCCGAGCGTACGAAGTCGCTGACCGTTTCACCGTTGGCCCGGACCGTCTTCAGTTCAGCCGCACCCATGGAGGGCAACTTGACGGACAAAGTTCGAATCGCTGCGTTCTGCACGGTAAATTCGGCTAGCAAGGATGATCGCGTTTGTCCCTCTCGCAATGTCACGTCATGCAGCACTTGACCTGTAACCCATGGAGCAAGTTTCTCAACGCCCAGTTGCAGACTCCAATCGCGTTGTAGCAATCGAAAGGCGAGGGCTCCCGGTCCCTGAGCACCAAGTGAACGCGGATCCGCTTCGGAGACGTTTTGTCGAGCGATGGTTCGCAGTCGAATACCAGTAATCGGCTGCACGACTAAATCGCCTGACTGACGTGTGGCCTCGTTCAATTCGAAACGAGGGATAGACCATTGCGTCGCCTCGGTCGGTGCAGTTCCGGCCAAAGTCAATGAAAATTTCTGCGGCCCTATCGTCTTGCCCTTCAAGTGCAGTACGATCTGCCGTTGACCGTTTTCTGTCAACTCGGACCAGTGATGTAACGCTTCACCCGTTAGCGATTCTACCTCCAACCCAATTGGCAATGGAAAGCTCAATTGAAACAGCCCAGTGCGACTGATCTCCGTCACAAAGTTGATGCCCAACACGACGCGTTCGTCCCCAAACGAAACGACTTGTTTGCTGCCGACTCGAACTTCGGGGGCTACCGGCGAGACTTGAACAGAGAGGCTACCACCTTCAGCGCCGTAACGATAGACTCGATGCAAAGTGGCTTGTTTATTGTTCAGTAGGCTGCCATCAAAGTCCCCGAGGTTGACCAACGAAAGCGATTCCGCTTGCACGTTTTCAGGCTGGGCTTCTGAGCCAAACGCAAGCGCGATCAGCCCGACCTCGCCACTAGCTCCTTCGACTCGTAGTGGCGATAGTTGTACAACAGTGGGAAGCGCATCAAGGCTGCGCTGTGTTTCAACCGTAACAGCAAATTCGGATGGCACGGTTGGACCGATCTGTAGTTGTAAACGACTCCTATCTGCGTCAAACTGCCAAGCGCTAACAGGACCCTCCACTGAGCTAACAGTTAGCCCAGCGGGGATGACAAGGTTGAGTTGTTTCACTCGACCTTGCGAAGTTCGAATTTTCAAAAGATGCTTGCCATCAATGACGCCCGGACTAGGCGTGTATAGGCCAGAGCCTTCGACAAAGAACTGTGTCGCTTCGGTGGTTAGGTCGCGTGTCTGCGGCCGCAAAATGATACTTGCTGAACCTGGGCCGAGCAATAGTTTAACGCGAGCTGCTGACGAGCCAA
>JANLRK010000617.1:0-9766 GCA_031361585.1 Pirellula sp.
GCGCCCAATGCCAACTCTGGATGTCGACCTGACTCATTCATGTCATAGTCTTCGATTAGAGGTTCGTAGTAGGGATTGACCATGGTTGCTCCCCGAAGGATTCCGTCCGCCAACCAATTGCTGGACGATCCAATTGAAAAAGATTCAAGCGAGGCGTCTTCGCAAGCCAACTTAAAGATCGATTGGTAGGAACGGCAAACACTCCATTCCAACGGCCGATGCACGATGGTTTCTCTCGGAGACTGGGCCGTATGAAGTGGCATAAACGGATCGGTAAAGTAGTGACTTAGTACACCCATGGCATAGGCCGCTTCCTTCCAGTTGCTGGCAGAGAGCATCCGGTAGCACTTTTCAAGCCATTTTTCAGCAGTCTTTGCCGCTCCGCCCCAATACCCGTCGCGAACATGCAAAACATGGTTTTCAAAGTCCTTGAAAACGTTGTCTGGATCTTTGGCCCCCTTAAGATAGTCGCCGTAGTTGGCAAGTAGCAAATTGGCCAACAATTTGCCTCGTTCACTCGAGACTTCGTGTAGTGCGTCGATTGCAAAATAATGGTGGGTGCTTTTGCAGTGAGCAGCCCGAAGAATCGCTACGATTGTGTCCATGCTAACGATTCAACACGTTTGCGAGTCAATGTGGAAGCCAAAAATTGGTTTTGGCTGCAGTTTCGAGTGTGCACTTCTGGCAACTTGTAGGATTGCGTGCAAAGGCTTTCTTCCCGCGGGACAGCCCGTTGCCAGGGCTCTGAGTCGCACCCGGCAGGCCCGGCAGGTGCGACCTACTCTTCTTTGTCTTCCTCGTTGTACTCGTATTCAAGATCCGAGCCTTCGCCAACTTCGAATTCATCGTCCTCATCGACGAAATCTTCTAGATCGCCATCTAAACTTTCGCCTGCATCCGCGGCAGACATCGCGTCGTTGTCGGCCCGCTTTTGACGCTGTTCTTTGTTTAAATCATCCCGATCGTCGTCGCGGGCGCGAGGCTGCAGATAGAGTTTGATTGGGATCTCGCCAAACGGCAAATGGTCACGGAGAAACGTAAGCAAATACCGTTGGTAGGTTTTTGAAAAGCCTTGCGGTTGGTTGCAAACCAAGATGATGGTCGGGGGCAAACTAGTTATTTGGGTAGCGTAATAAATCTTTGGACGCTTCATCTGATACATGGGCGGTTCGTGTCGTTCTAATGCGACCTTTACCAGTTTGTTCAATTGATGCGTTGAGATGCGTTCGTTGGCTTGCTTGAAAAGCATTTGGGCGTGGTTCAGCAATGCCTTGACATTCTTGCCAGTTTGGCCCGTAATGAAGCCAATTGGACAGTAAGCCATTGTTGGGAATGTTTCGTGTACATAGCGAACCCATCGTTCGGTTGGCATTTGCCCAGCCAGCAAATCCCACTTGTTGACGACAAAAATGCAAGGCTTGTATTGGTCGGCAATGTAATGCGCGAGCTGTTTATCGACTTTGCTCATTTGCTGCTTGGAGTCGAAGAACATGAGCACGACGTCAGCCCGTCGAATGCTACGTTGAGCCCGGTGCATCCCGTACCAGTCGATGTCTGTCTTGACACTTTTATTTCGTCGAAGTCCTGGCGTATCCATGGCCATGAATTTGTGGCCATCCAAATCGAACATGACGTCTACGCAATCACGGGTCGTGCCGGGCACTTGGCTCACTATCATGCGTTCGGCTTTGACCAACGTATTGACGAAGGTACTTTTTCCGACATTGCGCTTGCCGACAATTGCGAGCTTCATCATCGGCGGTTCGACTTCTGTGGGCATTGCATCCAATTGCGGTATGCGTTGCACGACCAAATCGAGCAACTCATCCTTGTTTCGATTTTGGTGCACACTGACACGAATCAGCCAACCTCGGCCTAATTGGTGAAATTCGTCAGCATTCGTATCCAGAGACGGGCTATCCGTCTTGTTTGCTACCAGCAAGATCGGTTTGTTGATTTTGCGAAGTCGATCGGCGACCTCTTGATCCAGCGGTAATAAGCCTGCTCTAGAGTCAACGACGAACAACAAGACGTCCGCATCGTCGATCGCAATCTCGATCTGAGCTTCAATGTCGGCGGTAAGGTTGTCGACGTCAATGATTCCCATGCCGCCGGTGTCGATTAGCTCAAAATGATGGCCGCGATGCTCAATCAGAGTGGTTAGTCGGTCGCGTGTAACTCCAGCCGTATCCTCCACGATTGCAAGTCGTCTGCCCGCAATCCAGTTGAATAGGGAGCTTTTACCGACATTAGGTCGGCCAACTATGGCAACGCGGGGAATTGGCATCGAACAGACAAGGGGGAATCGAGAAAATGCAAACCTTAAATCAGCCTGTATGGTAGTCGTAAGCGTAGTTTTGCGGGAGTGTTCAGATTCATCCTTCCTGATAGAATCCGGTGTTTCGCTAACAATATGCCTTCCCTCAAGTTCAGGTGATTCGGAATATTGCGCTCCGCCACGCGCAAATCAACGGCAATGTGCCCAAGTTTACGGTAAGTGCAGCATGCAACGAAATCAGTGGAAATCGGCCAGCGAACAACTTTTGAAACACTGGCATCGAAGTGGGATTTCGCAGTTTCCGACGAGCGAACCACAATCGGTTGAGAAAACTAATTCTTGGCTGGAGTCCAATGCCGCGAGCATTTTCGACACGAACGAGATAGAAGCTGTGCCGAACGCCATTTCGGTAGATGCCATTTCGGTAGATATGGTTCCAGAGCCGAGTCCAACTCGAGAGGAAAAAGCTTTGCCGAACTTGGGGATCGGTAGGGAAATGGGGAACGAAGCGAACAACGTGGAAAGGTCCGTTGTGGGCAATTGGGCGTCGCCATTTTTAGAGATCCACGACCGTGCTCGAGCCCTCGATTCGCTAAATGCCCAAGTTGTCGCTTGTCGCAAGTGTGAGGAAATTGCCTGTCGAAGGCAGCGAACTGTTTTTGGAGTCGGTGCAATAAATGCGAGGGTGGTCATGTTTGGCGAGGCGCCGGGTGCCGATGAAGACCGCATCGGAGAGCCCTTTGTTGGCGCGGCTGGGCAGTTGCTGGACAAAATCTTAGTGGCAAGCGGATTGAAACGGGCGGAGGTTTATATCGTAAATGCGCTAAAATGCCGTCCACCCAACAATCGAACGCCGACGGAAATTGAAATCGAGAATTGCCGTCCCTACTATGAAACTCAACTGGAAACGATTCGGCCGGAGTATATTGTTTGCTGGGGATCGGTTGCGGTTCGCGCTGTTCTTGGAAGCACGGAAAGCGTAGGTCGACTGCGGGGCAAGTTCCATTTTTTTCGAGGGGCGAAGGTTATGGTTACGTACCATCCCGCCTATTTATTGCGAACCCCGGATGCGAAAAAACTAACTTGGGAGGATATGAAAATGCTCGTGGGAGATATGGGGATTTCGATTCCTCGGAGTTCGCCGTCGGCTGGGGGCTAAATGGTCTAACCGACTGGTTCTTCAGTTCGGGTTGTCGTTTGTCGTCGACGTTCAATGCGTCCTTGAATGGAAGTGCTCATTCCGTTCTAATGTCGGCGATCGGTCCGTGTAGGCTTTATCAATATCACCCAATGAATTCGGTACTATGAGACCTCTCGTTCTTTCGCTCCCCATCGCAACGTTGTTTGCTGCATGTGCTTTTTTCTTGGTACCTACACGAGCGTTTGGGGATCCCCAAAATTCCTTCATCGCGGGCGTGTCGGCCATGCACTTTAGGGCCGACGCTGGTTCAAACGCAACACTCGGCGAGGAAGACAACAAACCTCCTATTGCGATTCCCTCTGGTTCTTCGCGAACACTGGTTTTGGTCGCAAGTCTAACGGTCTTTGTTTTGTCCGTTTTTGTTGGATTCGAAATCATTGCCAAGGTTCCGCCAACACTACATACGCCGTTGATGAGTGGCTCCAACGCGATCAGTGGTATAACGGTGGTCGGCGCTATTATCGCAGCGGGATACAAAGAAACCGGGGTTGGAAGCCTACTTGGCTTCGTTGCCATTGTGCTGGCAATGATCAATGTAGTCGGGGGATTTTTAGTGACGCATCGGATGCTATTGATGTTTAAAAAGCGTTAACCCTCTGCACATTCTTGTTGGCCCGCCTTTCGACTTTTGTGAGTTTTTGATGTTTGCAATTATTCCTTTGGTCTATTTGATTTCGGCCGTGCTTTTTATTGTCGGACTGAAATTGATGTCCACGCCGAAGACGGCAGTACGTGGCAACTTAGTCGGCGCGGCAGGTATGCTGCTCGCAATTTTGGCTACCCTTTGCGACCATAGTGTTGAGGGATATTTGTTCATCGCTCTGGGCTTGATCGCGGGCACAGTAATTGGCACCTCCATGGCAAACCGCGTTCAAATGACTGCGATGCCACAGATGGTTGGTCTGCTGAATGGGTTAGGAGGCGGTGGTTCTGTATTGGTCGCGTTTTCTGACCTGTTGCATCACAAAGACCAGCCGATCGATACGCTTATCGCAATTGGGCTATCTGGATTGATTGGAGCGATAACTTTTTGGGGTAGCCTCGTCGCATATGCAAAGCTAGAGGAGTGGCAACAATTTAAGAAACCTTTTGCGTTGCCCCAGCAGCAATGGATCAATTTAGGCCTACTTTTCCTCAACTTTTTGCTAATTGTAATCCTAGCGTTTTCTCATAGCGCTGCGGTTCAAATCATGTGCTACCTTGCCATTGCATTGGTATCTTCTGTGCTTGGCGTATTTCTGGTCAACCCGATCGGGGGCGCTGATATGCCGGTTGTTATTTCTCTAATGAATTCTTATTCCGGGGTCGCTGGTGCAGCGACTGGATTTGTTCTTGATAACAATGCGCTAATCATATCTGGGTCCCTGGTTGGAGCGTCCGGGATCATCCTCACTCAAATCATGTGCAAAGCCATGAATCGATCGCTCAGCAACGTACTCTTCGGCGTGATGGCCGGCGCGGGTTCGGATAGCAACGTCGATGAAATTTACGCCAACGTTCGAAGCACATCTGCCGACGACATAGCGATGATTCTCGACGGAGTTCAGCGTGTGGTCATTGTTCCGGGATATGGACTGGCCGTTGCGCAGGCTCAGCATGCCGTACGAGAACTAAGCAAAGTGCTTGAAGCACGCGGGGTAAATGTGGAGTATGCGATCCACCCTGTGGCTGGTCGGATGCCTGGCCATATGAACGTGCTCTTGGCCGAGGCAGATGTTTCGTATGACAAACTCAAGGAAATGGACCAAATCAATCCAACTCTTGATAGCGTTGACGTCGCTATCGTTATCGGGGCTAATGACGTAGTAAATCCTTCCGCGAGAATGGACCCTAAAAGCCCTATCGCAGGCATGCCCATTATCGATGTCGACAAGTGCAAAACCGTTATCGTCATCAAACGAAGCTTGAGCCCAGGTTTCGCAGGCATACCTAACCCGCTCTTTGCGATGCCCAACACGCTTATGTACTTTGCGGACGGACAACAAGCCGTTCTCGACATAGTCAAAGCGGTCAAGGAGCTTTAAGGCATTTTACGCTCTGGCGAGGGCAGCTATGGTTACCAGAGAGTGGATGAACGTGAAACACCGTGGCGGATGCTGCCAGCATCCGGGCCGACGCTAGCAGCGTCGGCCACCCTAGTAATTTTCGAAGTCAATACTCCCCAACATACCAACTCTCCCCGTTAATTCCGTGCCTACATCCATTTTGATTTCTAATCCACCATGCGTCGATGTTCTTAGCGAGTTATGGCATCGCTACGCGTTTGCGAACGACGCTGGCCCCTACCTGCTGATCCCTCAAGCGGTCATGCAACCGCGTTCGGAGGCGGAGATTCAAGCGATCTTCAAAGCGTCTCAGGAGAAGCGAGTCCCGATTTCGTTTCGAGCTGGCGGGACCAGCCTTTCAGGGCAATCCGTTACCGACGGTTGGTTGGTGGATATCGGTAGGCATTGGCGCAAGATCGAGCCGATCGATCGAGGCGCACGCGTTCGGGTCCAAGGCGGCGCGATAGGTGGAATCGTCAATGCGACATTGCGTCCGCTCGGTCGCAAAATCGGCCCCGACCCCTCGTCGATCAATTCAGCCATGATGGGTGGGATACTTTCGAACAACTCCAGTGGTATGTGTTGTGGTGTCGTTAACAACGCCTACCATACGCTGGATTCCATTCGATTTGTTTTGCCGGATGGATCGGTTTGGGACACTTCATTGCATAACGAAGCGTCGCGCTTTGAAGCAGAGCAAACGACGATCGCTGCAACCATTTCCAAGTTGCGAATGGAGATCCTTGGTTCGCCGATTTTGCTTGAAAAAATTCGGAGAAAGTACAAACAAAAAAATACCGTTGGCTATTCGCTGAACGCATTCGTTGATCATGAACGACCTATCGACATTTTGGCACATCTGCTTATCGGCGGCGAAGGGACGTTGGCGTTCATCTCCGAAGCCGTTCTAAGAACTTTGCCGGAGTTACCCGAAAAGTCGACTTCACTTGCTTTTTTTCCGGATGCCAACACGGCCTGCGAGATCATTCCGGAGCTGATTGATATTGAATGTGACGCCGTGGAGTTTATGGACCGCGCGTCGATGGAGTCCATTCGCTATTTGGAGGGTGCACCTGCGGAACTGCCGCAACGGCTCGACGAACACAAGAAGCTGATGGGGTTGCTGTTCGAGTTTCAGGCTGCAGACAAGGAATCGCTCGCTAAAAAACTGGATGCATTCCGAAACCGAGTTGAACCCAGAGCCAAGTCCATCAGCGCCATTGAGTTTACCGCGAACAAGAAAAAACAAGCCTATCTGTGGAAGCTTCGCAAGGGTATGTACCCTGCTGTCGCCGCAGTTCGAGGTCGTGGAGAGGCAGCCATTTTAGAGGACGTGACATTTCCGCTAGAAAGGCTGGGTGCGGCAGTTGGTGAGTTGCAATCGTTGTTTGTAAAACATGCTTATGCCAATGGAATCATTTTTGGCCACGCTCGCGATGGCAATTTGCATTTTGTCATATCGCAACCGATGGCCACGCACGCAGACACAGACAAGTACGCGCGGTTTATAGACGACATGGTCGATCTCGTTGTGCATCGATTCGATGGTGCACTTAAAGCCGAGCATGGTACCGGGCGAAACATGGCTCCATTTGTCGAAACCGAATGGGGTGCCGAAGCGATTGGCATCATGCGACGGCTCAAGAGTGCGGTGGATCCGCATGGGCTTTTGAACCCGGATGTTATTCTAACTTCGCGACCAAAACTGCATTTGGAAAACATCAAGGATTTGCCGATCGTTGAGGATGTTGTCGACAAATGTGTGGAATGCGGAGCGTGCGAGCCCCGCTGTCCAAGCCGCGACTTTACGTTGTCGCCTCGGCAACGTATTGTGCTCCGGCGAGCGCGCGAACGTATGATTGCTGATGGCAAGATGGAGTTAGCCAAACAACTGGACCGCGACTATGAATTTGCAGGCAAGGCGTCGTGTGCAACAGATGGTTTGTGTGCACTTGATTGTCCGGTTGCAATCAATACGGGTGAGTTGATCAAGCAGCTTCGTGGCACCTCAACTGGTCGAATTGATTCAGCGGTTGCGTCCATGCTTGGGAAGCATTTTGGAATAGCGGAACGAGCTGTTCAGCTAAGCTTATTGGCTGGACGCGGTACGAGCGCGGTGATTGGGAATAAAGGATTGCGAGCCATAACCGCTGGGCTAGCCAAGGTATTTCCTGGCTTTCCGCAATGGCATTTCGCCCTTTCCTCAGACCATGGTGCAATCGATTGGTCACTGGTAAGTGACTCCGAAAACGCAGAGGTTGTTTACTGGCCTACGTGCATGTCACGCATGATGGGTGGTACGGCGGACGCATTAATACGGGTTTGTGATAAGGCTGGTGTAGCGGTTCATATACCGCGAAACGCTGTTGGTAAATGCTGTGGTCAAGCTTTCTCATCGAAAGGTTATGTAGAGATAGCCTTGCAAAAGCAAAACGAATTGCTCGATGCAATTTGGGAATGGAGCAATCACGGACAGAGGCCCGTCGTGCTCGATCTTGGCTCATGTACTTCGTTTTTGAAATTGGGATTGCGCTATCTGGATCGGGTACGGCGGCATCGACTCGAATCATTGCCAATATTGGATTCAACGGAATTCGCGGCGAGCCTGCTCCCAAAGTTGACAATCAGGAAAAAAAATGCAAATGTGGCGATCCATTCGGTTTGCTCGAATCACCGACATGGCTGGGAAACGCCATTGGCGGATGTTGCGAAAGCGTGCGCAGAGCATGTGCATGCTCCGCATGAGGGGAAATGCTGCGGAATGGGTGGTGATCGAGGGTTTGAGATTCCAGGATTGGCATTGAGTGCGACTGCGGACGTCGCAGGTAAAATGACTGAATCCAAATGCGAATCTGGTTTTACGAATGCCCGTTCGTGCGCCATTTCGCTTAATAGTGGTAGCGGTCGACCTTGGCGAAGCATTGTTCAACTTTTGGACGAATGCTCACTACCAAATGACTAGAGTCGAATCGACTTATCGCTTTGGAGCGTTGCCAGTTTGCGTTTCACGTAGGTCCGGCTGTCCTCAGCCGGACGATCGCAATCGTTACGCGAGGCCAAACCAACGCCAATCGCGTTGCGGGTTAAAAGGTCGCAATCGGAACGCCGCTGCTGAAGACCAAATATCCAAGAACGCTTCAAAAGGAACGAATTCACATTCACCGATACCTTTCTTGATTCTTTGAGGGAAGTAAGATGCAACCGATCGATCCATTTGCAGCTCCAACCACGGCGACATCCTTTGGTTTGCCCTCGCAAGGTGGCGTTCCGGTTTATCCGGATGGATACTTCCAGCCGATAACTAGTTTTGACTTATCTCGCATGTTGACGGCGCCGTTCAAGAGCCCGAACTGGTTAATGAACTTGTTGTGGATGTTCGTCTGTCAACTAGCTTCGGTTATTGTGGTTGGAAATCTTGTCTTGTTCGGCTATCTGGCAGAGGTAGCAGAATCAAGAAGCGGGGGAAGGAGTGAGAACTGGCCCGACTTCAATCCCGATCGATTTAGCGACTATCTAATGCGAGGACTATGGCCATTCTTGTGGAGTCTTATTTGGACGATTCCGCTTCTGGTTTTGGTCGGCATTCCGTTAGGTGCCACGGTAGGTATATCAAGTCTTCTGATGAACAACAACAACGAAGTCCCTGGAGTTATTGTTATGATCACTGGCGGATTAGTAACTATGGTGCTGTATTGTTTCGCGTTGCTTGCGATGACGGCTTCCATGTTGCATTCTGGGCTAGGCAATGATTTTCAAAAGGGTGCCGATTTCCGATGGATCATGTCCTATGTTTCCATAATGGGACTAACATCGATTTGGGTGGGCATCGTTTTTTTGTTGGTAGCGATGGTTGTAAATATTTTGGGGTTGATATTTTTCTGCGTTGGAATTCTGGCTTCTACCCCATTGTTGAATTTGATGGCAGCGGATGTGTGTTCTCAGCTGCATGATATTTTCGTATCACGGGGAGGGTCGTCAGCGTTTGCGGCGCCGAATAGGGACTCGGACGTCATAGAGGCGAAGGTTGTGATTTAGGTTTCATTTTGCAAGAGGACTAGTCAGAGCTGAGGCTGGTGAGATAATAGGTTTGGTGATGAATCTGGGGGCGATCTGGAATCGACCGGATAAATTGAAGATCTTGGTGGCATGTCGTGGTTGATCGGTTGGCCACGTTAAAAGCCGATTACAAAAAGTAACTGCTGAGGAAAACCTCGCACTAGCAGCCTAATATTGGCAGCTCAG
>JANLRK010000657.1:0-18283 GCA_031361585.1 Pirellula sp.
CCGTTCGCCGCGTCCCCTCCCCGTCCAACGCCGGCGAGGTGGGAGGGGGAGGGGACGCGGCGTTCGGTAGCACACGACTATAGCCATTAAGCTTTGGCTCCAACGAGACGAACTCGTTGGGGGCCTGCAAAAACAGAGAAGCTGTACAACCTCCAAGCCGGTTGGATTCAAAATACCGAAGCCATCGGCTTATGGGGTTATCGTGGATACAGTGGTGGTTGCCGCATTTTTATTATTCGAACTAGCGGCCACGCCAACGGCGATAAGTCCGCCAATTCCAAGCAACCCACCAAGGCCGCCGCCGCCGAGACCACCACCACCGCCGCCGAAACCACCACCCCCAAATCCACCTCCAACGCCGCCAAATCCACCGGCTGCTAGACCTGCTCCATTGCCGACCGTTAGACCAGAGACCGGTTGGACGCCGGCCGCATCAGCGATTGGTTGGCCGTATACTTCGCGACATCGATCAGTGATTTTAGGAACCAATTTTGGTGGGCACAAGAAGACATACAATTTTTCGTTGGAATCGGCCTGAACAAAGGAAACCGGTCTCCCTAAGATGCCCTCGCCCAATTGGGCTGGCTTGGCCGGAGGAAGCACATCGAATGCAAATGACGCGTAGCCAGCTGGCCCAGCTGCAATTACACCATAAAGACCGGGCGCAAAACCAGCTACACTGAAACTTCCGTCTTTTGGATTGGAATCCGTTCTTGCAACAACCTTGTTGTTTTGCAAAAAAGTCAACTTGGCATAGCGAAGCATTTCGGCCAAGTCTCGATCTGCGACAACAACCTTCCCAAGCAGCGTTCCGTCTCTTTGCAAGCGGACACTGTATGGATTGACTGACTGAAGACTATAGTCACTTGCAGCATATAATTCTCCACCCTGCGAATTCGAATTAGGGAGAATGCCGCGATTAATGGAAGCCATAATCTCTTGCGGATTCGATGGCATCAACGGTAGTCGGATGTTCTTAGCGGTGGTCTTTCGCTTGGCAGCAGTCTGCGCGCCAACTGTCATCAACGGAACAGCCGCGTGTGCTTTTTCGTCTACAACCAACAATGCATGTAGTTCATCGGGCTGCACCCCTTCGAATTCAACAATTCCCTGGTTGTTCGCTCTCGCTTCTTTTTCATCGCCGTTGGAATTCAGCAATCGCACCAATACGCTTGATGTCGACATTTTTGAATCGATCGCTCCAAGCGATACCAAGGCAACTTGCAATTTATTCCCATCAACTCGCACCATGAAATCTTCAGGCAGCTCGATATCTTGGCTCTGAACTTTGACGAAATGACTGACGAAATGACTATGGTCCTGAGCATTCGTCAAAGCAAGAAAAGGGACACCGAAAGCCAAAACGAGGCCTGCAACGAAGTGTAGCCCACTTAATCTTCGGTAACTACGAAAAAATAACGTCTTAGACACGATGTCCTCACTTTTGTTTTGCACGATGAAAATCGACGTCAGCTCATCTGGAATGCTTTTGACGAATTGTCTGCTACTGGAGACTGCTTGCATTATAGCTAAGTAAAAACCGGTAGTGCAAGCAAATACCAAAATTGCTTCAAACGCAAAACCGCTCGCTTTTACAGAAATACACGCTAGTTTATGCAAGTCCCCAGGAATCAATTGCGACGTTTTTTCGGAATGACCGTAAAATCCGTTAAATCCGTCCCATTCAATTCCAAATCCTCAGCTAGTTTGAGGACACGATCGCTCTTCGGTATGTCACCGTCAACTCGCTTAATTCGGCTAGAACCGACCCCGTTAAAATACCACCCTAACTTGCAATGGTTCAACGTCATTCGATCGCTAAGTACCTCAATGGGAGTGACTGTTATTTTGGTATTCGCTTCGTTCCCCATCAGTTCGTTTAGGTTCCTCTTTTCGGTAACATCTGCTCCATCCAATAGAGCTCGGGTGGGATCCACAATAATTCCGCAAAGGCAATCGGAAAAAACACCCGTTTTGAATTCAACTTTGCCGGAAGCCACATAAATCGGAACCGTAAACTCTTGATTCTTTGAGCCCTTTACCTCCAAACTGCTCAAGAGGACCGAAGCATCTTTGTTGAGGACGATCAATCCGTAACGAGCACTATTTAAAAGGTTCAATCGACTACCAAAAACAGTCCCGCTGTCAACAAGCATGCCCGCTAGGTTGGATTCGCGAATCGATACATTGTCCACTTTGACCGAACTCTGGCGGAGCGAGATACCAGACATGCAACCAACAAAATTGCAATCAGTACACGTCACCTCCGATTCTTGGGTGATCTGCATTGCAACTTTATTCCTTTCGCTGTCCCCCTCGACATTGACTATCGACATGCCCAGGCGACTTCGTTGAATGATCAAGCCCCAAGAGGCGTTCTTGATTTCGCACGGCTTATCGATAGTTCCATTGATTGAGACGGCGTTGCAGGCCTTGGTTTGAATGGCTATGTCGCAGTTGTCGAAACGGCAACTTTCGATCCTGAGTTCTTGTTGACAGTCTTTCCAATCGATTCCACACAAACACGGTCCGCTAAAGCTGCATCGTTGAATGTGACCTTTCGATCCCAATCCCTGTATTCCTATTCGCTTAGAACCTGAGCCAGCGTTGCCCGAAAAGCTAAAATCCGAATCGCGAATTGCAATAACCGAATTCGGTTCGCCAAAGACGGCGGTTTGCAATGTAGTTTGGAATTTGCATTTCTCCGCAACAAAGGCCGCATTGGCTCTCACCTTGACGCACTGATCGGAATTCACGGAGCTTGCAAAGGCATTGCACTGCGTGAGAACCAATCGGCCAGCAACGATGTCGATTCCATTGGAATTCGATGATTGAGAGTCAAGCGTAATGTTTTCGATGAAGACCTGACTGCCACCTAGAATCTTGATGCACGAATTCTCAGAAGAGACGACCCTTGCGACACCTCCGCCCACTCCAAGGAGCTTGATCGAACGATCGATTGCAATATGCTCTCGATAAGTTCCCGGTAGGATCTTAATCGTTTCACCTAGAGAGGAATCGGCAATCGCCTTTGCGATAGAATCGTGCGTTCCACTACCATCTATCGAAACCAGAAACGGTTTGATGGGGACTAAAGACTTCGGCACAACTATTGGTTCGGTCGTTTTTAATTTAGTTCTTGCCTCATCGCCATCAGCAACTTTAGCAGATTCTTTGGATTTGCCTGGCAAAGCATCTTGTTGAACCGTAGAAACAACTAGACTTGCGTCCCTGTTTAGCGTCTCAAGTGAAACCTCATTCTTGGAAATCTCATTTTTGGTAACTTCGTTTTGGGTTGGCTCGTTCAGGGTGGCCAGCGTCTGGAGCTTGGTGGAGAACGGGCCCAGCTTCAAGTACCAAGCACCTGCCGTAGTAGCGACCAGGCTCGCAACCGCTGCTAGGACAATTGGCGCGAACCGCAATCGATTTCTGGGAGTTTGAATCGTTACTCCTACCGCCTCGCGCAGAACATTAACAAAAGCACGAGAACTTGGAAAGCGGTCGGAAGGATCAATCGCTGTCGCTCTCTGAAGGATTTTTGCTTCCGGGACAGAAACCTCACCAAAGTCGAGTTTGCCTGCAAGTTTGTCTCGTATCACTTGCATTTGCGACTCTTTGGGGAAGGGGAGCTTGCCTGTGCGTAGTTCGTAGTACGTAACCGCCAACGAATATTGATCCGAAGTTGACGCGGTTCGGTTGTCGAAGGTTTCAGGGGCTGCATAAGCCACCGACCCGCCCATCGACTTGCCTCGCGATTCGCCACCTGAACCTAGAATCCGAGCGACGCCAAAATCGGAGACGACAGCCAAATCCCCTAAGATCAAGATATTCTCTGGCTTGATATCGCAATGTTGGATCGCCACTGGACCTTCTCCCAATTCATGGCGAGGGGAATTGAGAAAGTCGATTGCTTTGGCTGCATCATCAATGTATCCGATCAACTCAGGAACTGGGATTCCTTGTTCGCCTTTTTCATTGCAGTCCCGTAATCGCTCCATCAGGTTCCGTTCGCATAGCACTGTCGCTATCACCAACATGGAGGCCAGTTGCGATCCCGATTCCATCGCAGGTTGCAAAATCAATGTACCGCCCAAGCTCTCCTTGGTGAGCGTCTGTTTCGAATCAAACGCGGCATCTTCGATGACTTGCATGTTCTCATCGAGGAGCCAAAGTGCATACGTCGGGGCGAGATGCGGATATCGAATCCCCTTTACTCTCTGTATCGCTCGAAACTCGTTCCGCCCTTGCTTTTCGCGCACGTTCAAGAATTTCAGCGCGACATGTGTACCACCAGGAGATGTGGAACGCCAAACTTCGCCAAATTGGCCACGTCCTAGAAAGTTCAGAAGTCGGTATCCGCGAATTGGCTCGAAGCCTTCTGTCAACATACGTTTTGAGAGTCCATGCTAGTGAGCCGCGATGGCAACTTACGGAGAGCAAATCACTTTCGTCTAGATTTTTTTGAAACAACCTCAAAGTTCGTTAAATCCTTGCTGATCATTTCCAGATCTGGATCGAGCAGTTTGGGCTGGCGATCCTTTTCCTTTAAGTTTCCATCAAGTTGCTTGACTCGGCTAGCACCGACACCATTAAAAACCCACCCTCCCACACAATTGTCCAAGGTCATGCGATCACTAATCACCTCGACTGGAGATAGAGTCGATTGGATTTTGTCAGGTTCTCCTCCAAGCAATTCTAATAGACTTCTCCTAACAGGGAATCCCGTGATGTTGATGAAATGTCGGGTAGGGTCGACGAGTATGCCGCAAAGACATTCGGAGAACAAGCCATCGTCGAACTCTACGCGACCCGAAGCGACGTAAACTGCCGGTGTCAGTTTTTCCCCAACGTTTGGCTCTGCTTCAACCTTCAATGATTTTAGTTTAACTGTCGCTCCCTTGCTTAAAACAACAAGGCCATAGTGAGAAACATTCAAAAGGCTCAATTCATTGCCGTCGACTGTGCCGCCATCAACCATCATCCCAACGAAGCTTGTATCGCGTGTCGAAATGTCGTCGAAAAAGAGCTTGCTTTGGTTAATCAAAATTCCACATGCATATCCAAAAAAATTACATCCCGTACACTTCACCTCCGAGCCTTCAGTTGCCTGCAAGGCAACCCTGTTTTCCTTGCTGAAGCCCTCCACGTTTACCATCGATAGATCAACGTGGCTCTGCTTGAGGCTCAATCCAAAACTCGCGTTCCTGATCTCGCAAGGTTGGTCGGCGGATCCTTTGATCGAGACCAATTTGCACCCCTTGGTTTGGATGCCGATGTGGCAATTGTCAAATTCACATCCTTCGATCCTTAACACTTGGTCGGGACTTTCCAACCAGTCAATGCCGCTTATGCAAGGACCAGTGAATCGGCACCGTTGAATTAGACCCTTCGCCCCGATCCCTTGAACTCCAATCCGTTTCAATCCTTGGTCCAGGTTGGCAGAAAAATTGAAGCTTGAATCGCGAATGGCGATCGTCGACGTTTTTTCCGCGGAAACAGCGGCATGCACGGTCGTTTGAAACTTGCATTTCTCTGCAACGAAAGTGGCATTGGCTCTCGCCTTGACGCAGTTGTAGGATTCTGGTGAGCTTGCAAATACTTCACAATCTAGGATGGACAGTTTCCCTCCTAATATTTCGATTGCATTGCAGTTCGGAGCTTGTGAGTCGAAGGTAATTTTTTCAATTTCGACATTGCTATCACCCTGAGTTTTTAAGCATGCCTGCTCAATTGATAAGATCTTTGTCCCATTCTCTCCAACCAACTTAATTGCCCGATCGATAACAATCGATTCGCGATAGGTTCCTGCGAGGATGTTGATCGTGTCTCCAGCAGAGGATTGGGCGATCGCTGCGGCGATCGAATCGTGGGTTCCTTTTCCGCTTAAAGAAACTTTAAAAGGTTTGCTGGGCGGCGCCGCCGGCGGCTCTACGTTGGGAGGATTCAGTTTCTTTTCCGGCTCTATTGGCACACCCGGATCAACGCTTGATGAACTCTTGATGTCCGGTGGCGTTTCGGGGTCGTTGCCTTTGGAATTCGAACTCGATTTTCCTGGCGACTCAACCGTGGCGAACGGACCAAACTTGTTGTACCAGGCAGAACCCACAAGCCCGCCCAAGACCGCAATCGTGACGAAGAATAGTGCAACAGGTCTCCAAAGAGTAGTCGAATTCCTAAGAGTGGCTCCGCCTAAAGAGTTACGTACCGTGGAATTGCCAGAGCCGCTTCCTCCGCTAGAACTTAGCCCTACTTGTTTCGAATTGGCTCCTGAAGCATTTGCCGAACTCAATGCTTTGAAGGCACCGGTTCGTGAATTCGAAAGCATATTGACGGTATCTATGAATGGCAACGATTCGGTGATAGCATCCATTTCGGCTATCATCTCGCCTACACTTGCAAACCGATCTCCAACACTCTTGGCGCAACACTTTCTAAACAACGCGTCGAAGGCTCCCGGGATTTTGGGGTCGCGTTGGTGTATCGGCCTTGGATCCTTATTTTTTATCTGATCCTTCAACTCGCTCAGCGACGAGCCCGTAAAGGGTGTCTTGCCAGATAATAACTCGTACAAAATGACGCCCAGCGCCCATATGTCCGATCGCCCATCAAGCCATTCGACGCGGCCTGCAAATTGTTCGGGAGACATATACAGTGGCGTGCCTGCGACCTCTCGCCCCTTTTTGTTCTGCTCGTCATCCTCGAGGATCGCCAGCCCAAAGTCCGCTACGTAAACGCGTCCATCCGGTTCGACCAACAGATTCTCGGGCTTCAGATCCCGGTGAACGATGCCCGCTGCGTGCGCCGCGTCGACTGCCGAACAAACTTGCCGCATGATGGCCATCGTTTGCGGAATCGGCAATCGCGAATCGCCATTCTGAATCAATTGGCGAAGCGTCGAACCCTCGATCAACTTCTGAACCACAAATGGTTCGTCGTTCGTAGTCATTCCTACCTGGTAGATGGGTACGATCGATGGATGGTCTAGTTTGACCGCCTTGCGGGCCTCGTCGATGTACTGTTGCCGATGCACTGGATTGCTAATGAGGGGCCTCTTTATAGCTACCTTGCGGTCCAACAACTGATCGCGAGCGCCATACACCACCCCAAACGCTCCGCGCCCTAACTCACTCTCCACAACAAATCCCGGGATATCCGTAGGGAAATTCTTTTTTTCCGACGAGGCAATGGGTGCGTCATTTCCCGGTTTCTTGGATTCCGCATTTGGTGAGTTTCGATCTCCAAATTGCGTAGCATAGGCGTCGACTGGTGTCGTAGGCGGGTCGGACAGACCGGAATTGGTCGACGTGGAAAAATCCATCGTTTCGAAACCCCGCACCTTCGGCTCGTCCTGGCCCTTTTCCGGATCCAATTTGTTTTTGTCTGCGGCAGACATAACGTACCTCAAGACTCGAGTATCGAATTCGCTGACAAATCACTAACCAAATCTCCTCGTCGGGATATGTTGTGAGTCTCTCCTCATTAATCTACCATGTTACCCAAGAAAACGATCCGTACTAATGCGGCATTTCGGGGATTATGCTAGGGCAAGGTCGGCAGTAAAACTTTAGGATATTGGCATTGTCGTTGAATGACTCGCGATTAGCGTTTTTTATGTTGACTAAGCGAGTTGCGACGATGCACCTTGAAAGAGAATTCGTCTCGGGTATCGACCAAGGTCTCGTTCGCATGCGAATCCCAGCCAATGGCAATTGAACTTGATCCAAATGAGCTGGGCCCAAGTGCGGATGCGTCTTGTTCGCCTTCGCCGGACGCTCCTTTGTTCAGAAAATTGATTACCAATAACACATCTAGAGGCGAGGCCGTCAAATCATCGTCGATGTCGATGAAGATTCTAGGATTTGGAACGCTGGCCGTAACTAAGTTTTTGTCGGCATTCGAATTGAGGTAATTGATAATCAGCAATACATCGAGCGGCGTGATTCCCCCGTCACCGTCTGCATCCAACGGCAAAGCATAATTATGCCAGTTTGAGTCGTTATCCAATAAGCGAAATCTCAACAGTTGGGATGCTGGTTCGCCCGTAAGTACCGTCGCAATGACACGGATCTCCTGGACAGGCTCGGGAACTAAATCATCCACGATCGAGATAGCGAATTGAACACTTGATTGCCCCGCCGGTATGATGACCTGGGTCGGCAAGGACACTTGTGTGACTGCCGAATTGGTCAAGCCGACGACTAGATCGAAACTCGTATCCCCAGTCGGACGAGATACAGTCACCAACACATCTGGGTCGCCTTCACGAAATTGCGTGGCAGATGCAACAAGAGGAAGCAACCGAATCACAGATTTGGCAGGCGAATACTCCGATTGATTTCCTAACGGATCTCTCGCGGTTGCGAAAACCCTCGCATTCAACGGCAAGGCGAATGGCAAATCTTGGATCAAATTAACATTGCCACTCGCATCAGTTATTACGGGAAACATTCCCAAGAATCGATGAGCAAGAACTCCAGGTTCCTCGCTAAAAAATTCTACTTGAAATAGCTTGCTCGGCGTGCTATTCATTCTTGCTACCAATTGTGTGCTACTTTGGGAGGTGGCGATGAATTCAACTACTGGATAGTTTTGCAATTCGTTTGGGCCAACATCTAGGTCGCCTGAATCATTAAGCGTCGGGCCATCGTCCCCAAGGTCAATTTGAGTGACATCATGCATCGTAATCGTGTTTCGAGAAACCGAATTGCCGTATGAGTTCGGATGAATGACTCGGACGCCAATTTTCCCGTTGTAGGCGATAAGATTTGAGCCTGCTGCGGTACCATTTCCTATCGCATTTCGAATCGACTGATTGATACTGATCCCGCCCTGGGTGTTCCCCAACGCGTCGCTCCCATCGGATGCAAGCCCCACCCAGTTGCCAAGTATTGAGTTGTCTCGGGAATTTGCTTGAATCGAAACTCCCCAACCAACATTTCCACTAATGAGATTGCGTTGCGCCGAAGCCACACCGCCAATTGCGTTTTTTGCCGCTTGGTCCGAAACGACAATTCCGTCAGCCTGATTTGGTATCGAGAACATACCGGTCACGTCGGTACCGACAAAGTTACCGACAACGCTGTTACTATCGGTTTGGCTACCGATAATCGAGACACCTTGGAGTCGGTTCCCGGAGATGATGTTGCGCTCCGCATCGTCGGTAGTGGAGTCGTTATTCGTGCCGACAATGTTGAATTGGGACCCGCCACTAATAGCGACACCGGATTCGATGTTTGGTATGGCTCGCTGACCGTCCGCAGAAAGTCCAATCGTGTTTTTGGAAATTGTATTTGCATTTGAGCCAACAATCAAAATGCCATTTCTCAAATTGCCTGAAACAACATTTCCACCAAACCTCCCGATCTCATTGAGCGAGCTGCCACCTGCAAGGACAATTCCGTCGCGTGCATTCGCAATAGTATTACGCCCATTTGGTGAAACACCAACGTAGTTGCTGGAGATTAGATTGCCCACGCCTGCGAAGACATAGATGCCAAATCCGCCATTACCGGAGACTACATTCTTTGCGGCCTCCCGACCTTGGTTTATTGCATTTGCACCAATCACGTTCGCCGTGGATCCGGCGTCAATCTGTATCCCATATTCAGCGTTTTGAAGGCCCGATCCATCCACTCCGACGCCAATCCAATTTCCGGCGATTTGATTGCTGTTGGAAGAGAAGATCCGAAGGCCGGCTTTGTTGTTTCCGGAAATCACGTTGCGTTCCAGCACATCGTTAACTCCGTCTGCATTCGAACCAATTCGGTTGTTAGACGCGTTATCGGTCAACAGGATTCCACCTTCGCCATTGGCCAACGCCGCTTTCCCGGTCGCGTTCACTCCGACCAAGTTACCTGCAACGATGTTGGAATTCGCCGCGATTCGAATACCAAATTGAAGGTTGCCGGAAATAACGTTTCCTTTGCCCGCATTGTTGGCATCGTCCCCATCCGCTCCCACAATGTTGTTAATGGATGAGGCTAAGATCGAAACCCCAGTGGCCTGGTTGGGTATAGAAGTCAGACCTGCCTCGTCTGTCCCAATTCGATTTCCCTGAATCGAATTCGACGTAGAAAAGCCGTCCAGACGAATTCCATCCGTCTTGTTGCCCGAAACCACATTACCAACGCCAAGTCCACCGATTCGATTGTTGCCGGAATTCAACGCCTGGATGCCCAGAAAATTTCCTTTTGCGACCAGTCCAGTCAAGTCCGTGCCCACATAATTTGACTCAACGGTATTTTGACCTGGTCCGCTGAGCTCAATCCCAATTCCAGGGAACTGATTGATTGCGAGCCCCCGAACCGTACATTGACCGGCTTGGATGGTCAGTCCATTGCCATCGCTTAGCAATCTGCCAGTTATTTCGATCAGCGGTTTTCCAGCGTAGCCAGGTTGTGTCGTAGCATCGATCGACACCGATTCCGTGATCGATGGCAACTCCGACAGGAGTTCAATAGATTTGGAGCCTCCACCAATCGCAAACGAAATCGCGTCGATACCAAGGTTTCCGTTGGCATCAAGTAGGGCTTGCCGCAGGGATCCGAGCCCAGCATCGGTTGCGGTCGAAACAACATAGTTTGCCATGAGACTCCGCTCTTCAAGCGTCTCAAATTGCAACCAACGTCTGTTTCGGCGTGTTCGCTCACTATTCATTTAGACTTTCAGTATCTCTTTCACAACTCGTTGCGATTCGACACCCGTTAGGCGTTGTTCCAGGCCTTGGAACGGGAAGGCAAAGCGTGTGTGTTCGATTCCCATGCAATGCAGTATCGTTGCGTTGAGATCATTTACATGGACGGGGTTCTCGACAATGTTGTAACTAAAGTCATCCGTCTGGCCGTATTCCACCCCGCCTTGGATTCCTCCGCCGGCCATCCACATGGTGAAGCACTTGGGATGGTGGTCGCGTCCGTAATTCTCTTTGGTAAGCTTGCCCTGGCAGTATACCGTTCTACCAAATTCACCGCCCCAAACAACGAGCGTTGAATCCAAGAGCCCTCGCTGCTTGAGATCCGTGATCAGGGCTGCGCTCGCCTGATCGACGTCTCGGCACTGAGCAGGCAGATCCGCAGCAATGTTGCCATGCTGGTCCCAACCACGATGAAGTAGCTGAACAACTCGAACACCTCGCTCCACCATTCTACGGGCCAATAAAGTACTGGCGGCAAACGTACCAGGAGTTGTGACTTCAGGACCATACAAGTCTAAGACCGATTTCGGCTCGCTGCTTAAGTCCACCAAATCAGGCACGCTACTTTGCATCCGAAACGCCATTTCATATTGAGCGATTCGAGTTTGAATCTCCGGATCATGCAACTCTGCAAACCGTTGTTGGTTTAACTGGCCAAGAGCATCCAGCATGGCACGCCGATCCGCTGTCGTGACGCCATCTGGATTAGGGAGGTACAGAACTGGGTCTCCACCCGTTCGAAGCGCAACGCCTGCGAATCGAGTTGGTAAAAAACCACTTGACCACATACGAGTAAACAAAGCCTGAGCGGCCGCGCTGCTTGTCCATGTCGGAGTCAATACAACAAAGGCGGGCAAGTTATCGCTTTCACTTCCCAAACCATATGCAAGCCACGAACCCAAACTCGCCTTTCCAGGAACTTCATTGCCCGTCATCACAAACGTGCAAGCGGGATCGTGGTTGATGGCGTTGGTGCGCACTGTTTTCACCACAGCCAGTTCGTCGACGATCTTGGCTGTATGCGGTAGAAGCTCACTCACCCAGCGCTGGCTTTGACCATGTTGAGTGAATTGAAACTTGGACGGAGCGACAGGAAAGCGGGCTTGTCCGCTAGTCATCGTGGTGATGCGCTGCCCATTGCGAATGGAGTCTGGCAAGTCCTTGTCGAACTGCTCTTGCATCGCAGGCTTGTAGTCCCACATGTCGATCTGCGACGGACCGCCGTTCATATGCAAATAGATGATTGATTTTGCCTTAGGCGCAAAATGCGGCAAGCCTGACAAAGGCGGATGAACCTTTGCGTTCAAAGGCCCATTTTTTGCATTGACAATGGAGGACGATCCCACCAAAGTGGCCATGGCTAGGCCACCCATTCTTAATCCATTCGCTCCAAAAAACTGGCGGCGAGTTTGCAATAATTGATGTTGGAAGTGAATGCTATTCATGGCGGGCTTCAAACAGAACGAGGCGAGAATGAAATCTAGCCGTAGCATGGCCCCCTGGGCCGTGTTCCGTACGGCCAGCCAAGTGCCGCACGACTCAGGGGGTCATGCTACGAAAGACTGACGGACTGGGATAGTATAACCTTGGTCCTCGTCTTGAGCTAGCGCGCGGAATTCAATTGGTATTAGCACGTTTTGGCAAGATTCGTCTGGTTTGTGCAACCAAGAAAGGCCAACAAGTTACCATTGCCAAAAATCTGGCGGGCCAGTCTCCAACCGATTGCCACCAACCCGAACGGCCATCTGGTATTGGTTCCGCTAGAATTGACCCGGGTGCCATTCGCGGAAGCGATCGCACCACTCGTCCGTCACCATCGATCCAGGCCGATATACCCAAATTGGCGGCGACCAGCATGGGCCTTCGATTCTCCACCGCAGCCAAGATCGCATTGTTCAAATGGTGATCAAGAATGCTCGATCCTCGAAACCATCCGTCATTCGTAATATTGACCAACATGTCCGGCGATTTGCCCATCGCCTTTAACTTGCTAACATGCGACTGAATCAAATGTGGCAGGACGTCTTCGAAACAAATGCTGGTCGAAATGGTCGCGCCGGAGGGCAATTGCCAAGCCTTTGGTTTGTCTCCAGCTTCGATCTGTCCAAGTCCAATCATTCTAAGAAGGCTCGGGAAATTTGAAACGATTGGGATGTACTCACCAAATAGGACCAAGTGCTGCTTGGCATAGTACTTAAACGCTTCGATCTTGTTCGGTTCAATCCAGAGCGCTGCATTGTATCTCTTGGACAAACCGTTCCGCATTTCCAACACATCCGAACCTAACAAAAAAACTGGTTGTCTAGGCAGAAAGGGGGCTGAGATCCTTCGCAATTTGTACCTCAAGTTCTCTTGGATGATCCCCATGTTAGCGGTAAATTGCGATTCGGAAATCTCAAGGTCCGGCGGAAAACCGTAGCCCTCATTCCAGTCAAACCAGGGCAGTCTTATAAATTGGGGATCGGGGCCTCCGCTAAACGTGCTCTCTGGCCAAACAACGAGATCGAAGGCTAAAGCGACGTTTGTTTTGGCTGCCAGTGCCGTTTGTTGTTCGTACCGTTGCCATCCTAAAACCGCATCGTCGTCATCGCCATCAAATTGCGTTGGCATGTCTTCCTGAATCAACAACGCAGTACACAAGGGCTTGATCGGTTCTTGGCGTTTGAGCCAACTGTCATGCGATTGTATTGACCCAATCGAAGCGATAATAACCAACGACGAGAACATAGTGCCAGCCAAATTCTCTAGCAACAGTCGTTTTGATATCGCCTCCATCCAATCCGAGCGCCGCAAGCCCCAGCCCAACCACTGATACAAAACAGCACCTATGAACATGACCATAAAGCTAACTCCATAGCTTCCAAATTGGGACGCTATGGGCAACATCCACGGCCAAGGCGTTTGGCTGTGTGCAAGCATGCACGCAGCGAACCCAGTCACGAAGTACGCGCGTATGAGTTCGAAGCCAACCCAAGCCGTCGCGACCGCTAGAGGCAATGGAATGCGCCAAATGCGATGCAATGAACGCGCCATAGCTATGAACATTGGCAAGTACACAGCCAAATACAGGGACAGGGCAATCCAGCCAGCATAAAGCGGCCAATAGGCTAGCCGGATTCCTTGCAATAGCGCAAGCCACATCGCGGCTCCGGCAATCCATATACTCCAGTACTCTCGGCGAGTAGGTGGACACTCCCTCGCGACAATGGAAACCCAGCAAGCGGACGCAAGAAAACCCGCCAATGGGAACTTCATCGGAGGCAAGGAAAGCCAATAGAAAAAGGCACCCAAAGCAGCAATGAACCAGGTCTGATTGATTCGTTTCCACCAAGTGATCGAGATGGTATCGGATTCGAGCTTGGTGTTTATTGAATCTCTACTCTTCGACTTGTTTGACAATTTGGATCCATCCGTTTCTATTTCCGTTAGGTAGCATTTCCCAAAATTGCTCCAGCAATATCAGCGAATTCGCAGTTGGAAACTGTGCTCACGCTTCCAATCCGTGTCGGCAAAATAAAGTTGAGTTTGCCGTGCTCGGTCTTCTTGTCCAATTGCATGGCTCCTACAAGTTGCTCGCAGGGTACATCGGAAAAAGCGGTGGGTAGTCCGAACCTGCGAAGCAGCGCGGTTTGCCTTCCTTGACATTCGTTTTGCCAAAGCTCAAGGCGACACGCCAATCGCCCCGCCATCGTCATTCCGATAGCGATTGCCTCACCATGCAAGAACTGCCCGTAGGAGGTCTTGGCTTCGATCGCATGCCCAAACGTATGGCCGTAGTTGAGAACGGATCGCAAGCCAGTGGTTTCGCGTTCATCTTGAGAAACGATTTGCGCCTTCAATTCGCAGGAGCGACGAACGATACGCTGGATGTGATCGTGGTTTCTTTCTAGTATCGCCCCAGCGTTTTCCTCTAAGTACACAAAAAAAGATTCGTCGAGAATGACTCCGTACTTGACGACTTCGGCAAGGCCGCTTCTAAATTCACGATCGGGCAAGGAATCGAGCGTCGACGTATCGATCCATACCGCATGCGGCTGCCAAAACGCGCCGATCATGTTCTTAGCCGTCGGCATATTGATACCAGTCTTCCCCCCAACGCTGCTATCGACCATCGCCAGGAGGGTCGTTGGTACCTGAACAAATCGCAGACCTCGCATGAACGAAGCAGCCGCAAAGCCAGCCAGATCGCCAACAACTCCACCACCCAACGCGACAACGACACTCTTTCGATCGGTTTTCTCCTCGAGCATTCGCCCCCAAAGCATCGATAGATTCGCAAGTGACTTGTTCTCCTCGCCACTCGGAACCAATAGCAAAGTTGTTCGCTTGCCGGTTTGGCTCAAATTGTCCGAAACGATTTTTCCAATAGTGGATGCTACGTTTTCGTCGCAAATGATGATGGCGTGCGACCAACCGGACAGCAGCTTGCCAAGTTCCGCTGCTAATCCATCAAGTGTCTTCGTTCCAATGAAAATCGGGTAGCTTCGCTCGACCAAATTCACTTCAACTGTTTGCATGTACTACTACTACCGTTCCTTCTCGCGATCAACAGCCAGTACGACGCGCGAATTGCATAGGTAATCATGCAGCGACTTGCGACTCTTGAGGAGGAGAATGAATGCGGCGTCGACACAAAGGAACAAGACGATACTAACCTCGAGTACTTTGCTAAGATTAGGATTGCTGGAATTCACGTAAAAGGCCAACGGCCAAAACAAGGCAAATGCATTTCGGATAACTTCACGCGCAACCAGTTGCTCACGCCTGGGTGGCAATCCATTTTCCTCGACAATTCGTAATTGAAACAAATAGCGGCCAATCGATCTCCAGCCGTGATATATCAGGGTTAGGTATACCGCTGGGACGATCAAAGAAACAAACGCAACGATAGGCGTCGCCCAACGGTAGTTTCGAAGCGTGGACAGGTCTGTCCATGATGAATTCATTAGGAATATCAGCGTCGCAAATGGAGCAATAAAAATCAACAGGAAGAACTGGTCTATCAAAAAGGCTACGGCGCGGGACGCGAGACCAGCTGTGGTCGTGGAAACGGGCTCAATCGCTTTCAGGTCGGTCAGAAGTTCTTCATACGTCGCATAACGATCCGCTGGGTCTTTGGCAAGCAAACGATTGATGAGCCCAGCAAACTCTCTGGGGATCGCATTTGGCCAAATGGCGGGAAAAGAAATCTCCGCAGTTAGATGTGTCTCAATGCGCTCGCGAACCGTTGTCCCAACAAGCTCAAAAGGCAGGCTACCGAATACCAATTCAAATAACGTTACCCCAAGCGCATACATGTCGGACTGGATACTGATTGCGCTACCCTTTATCAATTCAGGCGCAACATAAGCAGGCGTTCCTGAGATGTTGGTCGGTTGCCCAGGCTCGTTCTGAATTCTAGAAAGCCCAAAGTCAGACAGTTTGATTCGCCCGGCTCCCGCCAATAACAAGTTAGCGGGCTTGATGTCTGCATGCACAATGCCAAACTGGGACGCATGGCGGAGAGCGGACACCACTTGAATGGTGTATCGAATAGCATCTGCGTAGGGTACTGCTCCATCGGTAGTTAGTTTCTCAGATAGAGTTGGGCCTGTGAGCAGTTCCATGGCCAAGAAGGGCTCTTCATCTTGGCGTCCTACGTAATAAATGGTAACGACGTTCGGGTGATTCAGTCTGGCTTGGGCAACCGCTTCTCTGAGCATTGTCGCAATGCGAGAGTCGACGCATTGACTCGCATTCCTCATCACCTTGACGGCGACGTAGCGCTGCAACGAAGTGTCCAACGCACGGTAGACGGCCCCCATACCGCCCGATCCTAATTTCCGATCGATGCGAAAATGACCATAGAGGCGGTTGATTAGACTTTCGCCTTCCTCGAGCTCGAAGTGATGTACGTCCTCTTGGCTTTGGAAATTGCTGATCGAAACGGTTGCACTCATTGCATGCTGAATGGCCTCGGCCTGGACAACTCGCTTGCAACTCGTACATTCACCTCCCACGGCGGGGTCAACTCGAAACTCAGTTCCACAGGCACAATGGTAGACAAGTCCCGGCTTGGCTAGGTTGGATTCCTTGTCTTTTGATGTAAATTGAGTGATCGACTCCATCTGTACCATTGTACACCCTCTATGCCGGACCGAAATCAGACCACACATTTTTCTACGATGCACTCCGAATGCCGAAACTAGCCCTGCCGTTTTTTCAAGAACCAACGATTGTGTTGGCAAACCAACTTCTGGGCTGTCAGCTAGTGCACCAAGTGCGGTCCCAGATCGCGGCTGGAATTATCGTCGAAACCGAGGCTTACTTATGGAAGGAAGACCCCGCTTCCCATGCCGCCAAAGGGGAAACAAAACGGAACCGCGTTATGTTCGGAGCCCCGGGTTGCTTATATATCTATGCCATTCACAATCGATATTGCATGAATGTAGTGAGCGAAGTGTCCGGTCGAGGAGCTGCCGTGCTCATTCGAGCAATAGAGCCAACGCAAGGGATGGACTGGATGACAACTCAACGTAACGTGTCTAAATGGACGGAGCTGACGAGTGGTCCGGGGAAACTCTGCCAAGCGTTTGGAATCGACATGTCTCTAAACGGAGAAGATTTGATTAAAAGCGACAGGATTTGGCTTGAATCGACTCCAGGAATTCCAAACTTCCTAGTCAGGAAAACCCCACGGATAGGAATCAGTCGAGCAATCGACCTGCCGTTGCGATTCTTCGTCGACGGAAATCCATTTGTAAGTGGTCGTACGAGCGAGCATTCGTTGAAACGGGATCGATGTCTTAGCTCAATGCCGAAGAAAGTCTCTACTTGATGAGAATTTGGATCGATGCGGATGCCGCTCCTCGTGAAGTTAAAGAGCTGGTTTTCCGCGCCGCGACGCGTCTAAAACTGCCGGTAGTATTGGTTGCGAACCAGTCCCTTTTGGTACCGCCGGGAAACGCGCTCTTTTCGAGTGTTACGGTTCGAGATGGAGCGAACGTGGCGGACCAGTACATCGTGGATCATGCTGAAGCCGGCGATTTGGTTATCACCGCCGATATACCTTTAGCTTCTCAATTGGTAAACCGACAGGTCTTTGTAATCGATCCTCGCGGCGAACAGTACGACGACAGGAATGTGGCCGGCCGGCTCGCCACTCGCGACATTTTCGATGCGGCACGAGGCGCTGGAATGGAGTTTTCAGGGCCAGCGCCGTATAGCCCAAAAGACCGCAGCTCTTTTGCATCGACTTTGGACCGCATCTTGACGAAAGCAACTAAGGTCAAGAAGACGTAGGGATCAGAATGATGGGGTCAGAGAATGATGGGGTCAGAGAATGATGGGGTTAGATCCTGTTTCCTGTTTAGGGCAGCCTGCGAGACGGCTAAAGCAAGTACGTGTTTACCGGGTTGAAACTGGTATTTTAGTCGAATGTGAAAATGGGTTATGTTGGGGCGATGGAAACGGAATCGCCACAACCTGATTGTACCCGCTGCAAGGAACTTGAGAAACAAGTCGCTGATCTTGCGGCTGAAGTGAAGCGATTGGCCAACAAGTTGGAGTCTAAGACTCGAGCGTCGATACGAAGTGCCGCTCCTCAGCGAG